>NZ_JAEMQB010000076.1:0-24250 GCF_022759015.1 Tibeticola sp.
CCCGGCTGCGGGCGGTCTGCGTCGAAAGCAAATCCTCGCCATAGCTGCGGCTATGGCCGCGGTTTGCGCCTCGCATCCCATCCCGCGGCCGGGCGCGCGCCATCACGGGAACTTATTCAGCGTTGCCGAAGGCCTGGATGCTGCCAGGGTGGTGCTGACCCATGTCCCCACGCTCCGCGGGGCGCGCGTGCGTGGGGAGCAGCGTTGCCATAATCGCCCGATGGACCTCGTCGCCTTTCTGTTCGACTTCATCCTGCATGTGGACCGCCATCTGGAGGTGTTCGTGCAGACCTATGGCGCGTGGGTGTATGCGCTGCTGTTCCTCGTCGTTTTTGTCGAAACAGGACTGGTCGTCATGCCGTTCCTGCCCGGCGACTCGCTGCTGTTCGTCGTCGGTGCGCTGTGTGGCGCGGGCCTGATGGATCTGCGCTTGGCGATGGGCTTGCTGTTTCTTGCCGCGGTGCTGGGTGACCAGCTCAACTACAGCATCGGGCGCTTTTTCGGCCCTAAGGTGTTTCGCTGGGAGCAGTCGCGCTTTTTCAACCGCCGGGCCTTCGATCAAGCGCACCGCTTCTACGAACGCTACGGCGGCATCACCATCGTCTTGGCGCGCTTCATGCCCTTCATCCGCAGCTTTGCGCCCTTCGTGGCCGGGGTGGCCGAGATGAAGCGCAGCCGCTTCACGCTCTACAACCTCATCGGCGCTGGGCTTTGGGTGGGCGGATTGACGCTGGCGGGCGATCTCTTCGGCAATCTTGAGTGGGTGCGGGAGAACCTGAGCACGATCATTTGGGCGATGATCCTCGTGCCCGGTGTCCTCGCGCTCGTGGGCGGCTGGCGCAGCAGCCGTCGCGCCAACGCTTGACCGGGCGGAGCCGGGGCGAGTCGCCGATGGTTGCACCCTCCGATGCGCCGCCGCCCGCTTGGGTGCTGACGCGGGCGCACGCGCGCCGGCTGCGCGAGGTCTACCGTTCGGCGGGCTGGCCGTGCCAGGATGGGCTCGAAGTGGAACTGCTCGCCGCGGGCTGGCTCGAGCGGATCCAGACCGACGACGGCCGCGAGCGGCTGCGCGTCACCGACGCCGGGCTGCGCTGCATCGCGGCGTCGCTGCAGGCCAACCGCGCGGCCCGCGATGCCCACGAGGCGCTGCTGCAGCGCGTGGCCCGCGACATGGCGCGTGCCGGGCGCATCGTCTACACCGGCTTGAGCCTGCGCGCCCGGGTGCCGCGCGCCGTGGCACCGCCCGAGCCGGGCACGAGCGCACCGTCGCCGGGTGAGGGCACCGTCGAGCCGCAGCCCATGCTGCCCGCGTTCGAGCCGGCCGGTGCCGCCTCGCAGACCGACGAGCCCGCGACGCGCTGGGTCGTCGCGATGCCCGACGTGTTTTCCATCCGCAAGACCACGGTCGAAGCCTGGCTGCAGCCGGTCGTGCATGAAATCAAGGTGCGGCGCGCGGACCTGCTCGGCGACCTCAAGCAGCCGGCCAAGCGGGCGGCCTATCTCGATCTCGGCGGTGAATGTTGGTACGTGCTCGGGCAGGACGCCCGCGGCCGGCCCATCGGCGAGCCCGATGAGATCCCGTTGGAATGCGGCGTGATGCAAGCGCAAGAGGACGGCCTGGTGGTACTGCGGCCGGCGCCGCGCCGGCCCGTCGAGCGCCTGCCGCTGGCGGTGTGGCTGGAACTCGCTCAGCGCACGCCCTGGCGCGACGAGGACGAGCCCGCGCAGGCGCGCTTCTGAGTGATGGACAGCGCCCCCAGCCCGCAGGACACCGCGGCCGAGCCGTCCTACACCGTGGCGGTGCGCGCGCTGTGTGCGTTCACCGCCCGCAGCGGCGACCTCGACCGGCGCTTTGCCCCCACGCCCAGCGCCGAAGAGGGCGTGCGGGGCCACGCGGCGGTGGTGGCCCGCCGCTCCGCGAGCTACCGGCGCGAACTGCCGCTCGAGGGGCGTTGGGGGCCTTTGCGCGTCCGCGGCCGCGCCGACGGTTGGGATGAGGCGGCCGGTCGGCTCGAAGAGATCAAAACCTTTCGCGGCCGGCTCGACACCCAGCCCGCGGGCGAGCGGCGGCTGCACTGGGCACAGCTCAAGGTGTACGGGGCCTTGCTGTGCGCAGAGCGCGGCTTGCGCACGATCGAGCTGGCGCTGGTTTACTACGACATCGACCGCGCCGAGGAAACCTGCTTCCACGAGCGGCACGACGCGGCGGCGCTACAGCACGAATTCGAGCAGCGATGCGCGGCTTTCCTGGCCTGGGCGCAGGCCGAGGCCGCACACCGCCAGCAGCGCGACGCGGCGCTCGATGCGCTGCCCTTCCCCATGCCGGCGTTTCGCGACGGCCAGCGCGCGCTCTCCGTCGCGGTGTGGCGCAGCGCGCAGCGCGGCCAAGTTCTGATGGCGCAAGCGCCCACGGGCATCGGCAAGACGCTCGGCGTGCTGTTTCCCTTGCTCAAGGCGCTGCCAGCGCGCGGCGTCGCGCCCGGGCTCGACAAACTCTATGTGCTCACCGCCAAGACGCCGGGCCGCGCGATTGCGCTCGATGCGCTGCGGCGCCTGCAGCCCCCGAGCGGCGGCTCTGAGCCGGCCCTGCGCGTGCTGGAACTGGTGGCCCGCGAAACCGCGTGCGAGTACCCGGGCCGCGCCTGTCATGGCGAGGACTGTCCGCTCGCGCGGGGCTTTTGGGACCGCCTTCCTGCCGCGCGTGCCGCCGCGGTGGCCGACCCCGGCGGTGTGCTCGACGCGCCCACGCTGCGCCGCGTCGGTTTGGCGCACACGGTGTGCCCGTATCACCTGGCACAAGAGCTGCTGCCTTGGGTCGATGCGGTCGTGGGCGACTACAACCACTGGTTCGACAGCGGGGGCATGCTGTATGCGCGCACCACCGAGGAGGGCTGGCGCGTCGCCGTCGCGGTGGATGAGGCGCACAACCTGGTCGAGCGCGCGCGTTCCATGTACAGCGCGAGCCTCGACGCGCTCGAGCTGAGGGCCGCGCGGCGCACGATCGCACGGCCGCTGGCGGCGGCGCTGCGACGGCTCGAGCGTGTCTTGGCGCGTGTCCCTGAGCCCGCTCTCGAGCGTGTTCCAAAGCGACCCGCCGGTGGCGCCGCGCCGCCCGCCGCCTACCGCGCCTTCGATGCCTTGCCCGATGGGCTGAGCGAGGCACTGCACGCCGCGTTGGCTGCACTCACGCAGGCCATGCTCGAAGCCCCCGCCGCACAGCCAGAGCCCGCCGCGCTGGCCCTGCCGTTGGATGTGCCCGCAGACGCACCCGAGCGAGTCGATGCGGCGCAGCGGTTGCGTGAACTCGGCTACACGCTGGGCGCCTGGCTGCGTCTGGCCGAGCGCTTTGGCGCGCATTCGATGTTCGAGGTGGACGCGAGCCGCTCGGGCGCGGGTGTCGTCGCGCCCGGCGTGCGTTACGGCCTGCGCAATCTCGTGCCCGGGCCGCATCTGGCCAGTCGATGGTCGACCGCGGTCACGACGGTGCTGTTTTCGGCCACCTTGCGGCCCGAGGCCTGGCATGCGGACCTGTTGGGTTTGCCCGCAGCGCGGCTGGCGCAGGTGGACGTGCCGGCTCCGTTTGCTGCCGCCCAGCTGCGTGTGCAGGTGGCACAGCAGCTCTCCACCCGCTGGCGCGACCGCGCGCGCTCGCTGCCCGCCTTGGTGGACTTGATGGCGGCGCAGTGGCGAGCCGAGCCCGGCAACTACCTGGCCTTTTTCAGCAGCCATGACTATTTGCAGCAGGCCCATGCGGCATTCACCGCAGCGCACCCGGAGGTGCCGGTCTGGGCGCAGTCGCGCGCCATGCCTGAGCCCGAGCGCGCGGCCTTTCTCGCGCGTTTCGTGCCCGCAGGCCGCGGCATCGGGTTTGCGGTGCTCGGTGGGGCCTTTGGCGAGGGCATCGACCTCGTGGGCGACCGGCTCATCGGTGCCTTCATTGCCACGCTCGGCCTGCCCAGCGTCAGCCCCGTGCTCGAGGCCATGCGCGAGCGGCTCGATGCCCAGTTCCCCGGTCGCGGCGACGACTATGTGGGCCTCTATCCGGGGCTACAGAGGGTGGTGCAGGCGGCCGGGCGTGTGATCCGCGGCCCCGAAGACCGCGGCATCCTCGTCTTCATGGACGACCGCTATGCGAGCCCACGGGTACGCGCGCTGCTGCCATCGTGGTGGCCGCAGCCGACGCTGCTGCGCCGCTGAGGCAACGCTGAATCAGGGTAACGCTGAATCAGTTCCTGCGATGGCGCGCGAGCGGCCGCGGGATGGGATGCGAGGCGCAAACCGCAGCCATAGCCCAAGCTATGGCGAGGATTTGCAACGACGCAGACCGCCCACAGCCGGGATGCGCGACGCGCGGGGGACTTGTTCAGCGTTGCCTCAGGCCCAGATGACCCGCTTGGGCGCATCAAACCACGGCTCGATGCGATCTTTCACCGCTTCTTCGATGCGGTTGCGGCGGATTTTCATCGTCGGGGTGAGGGTGCCGTTCTCGATGCTCCAGGGTTCGCGCACGATCACGATCATGCGCAGCTGCTCGTAGTCGGCCAGTTTGGCGTTGACGTCTTGGAGCAGTTGTTCCATCGCCTGCTCCACCTCGCGCCGCACGGCAGGATCGCCGAGTTTGGGGCGCAGGGACTCGGCCGGGACGACGAGTGCAAACGCGGCGGGCTGCCCGACGCCGGACACCATCGACAGTTCGACCATCGGATGCGCGTTGAGCAGGTTTTCGATCGGCGCCGGGGCGACGTACTTGCCCTTGGCGGTTTTGAACAACTCCTTGACGCGGCCGGTGATCTTCAACAGGCCGTTGGGCAGGCGCTCGCCGCGGTCGCCGGTGCGGAAAAAGCCGTCTTCGGTGAAGGCTTCGGCGGTGAGCTCGGGCGCGCGGTAATAGCCCACCATCTGCCCCGGCGACTTGATGAGGATTTCGCCTTCGTCACTGATGCGCACCTCGACGCCGGGCATCGGAACCCCGACGTAGCCAGGGGCGTTTGCCTCGGCGGTCGAGTTGTGCGAATAGGCAAAGTCCTCGGTCATCGCGTAGCCCTCGACCAGATTGAGCCCGAGGCGGCGATACCACTGGATGAGATCGGCCGGAATCGGTGCCGAGCCGCTGCCGGCGAGCAGCACATGGTCGAGTCCCAGCCCCTTGAGCACCTTGCGCCCCACGATCTTGCCGAGGATGGGGATGGAGAGCAGCCGCTCGAGCTTCTTGGGCGGCATCTTCGCGAACACGCCCTGCTGGAATTTCAGCCACAGCCGGGGCACCGAGATGAAGGTCGTCGGCCGGGCGCGCTGCAGGTCTTGCAGGAAGGTGTCGAGCGATTCGGCGAAATAGACGTGGGTGTTGCCGTCGACCAGGGCCGCGGCTTCGACCCAGGCGCGCTCGAACACATGTGCGAGCGGCAGATAGGAAAGCACCCGGTTTTCCGGCACCGGGCCGATGCGTGCGTGGATGTCGCGGTTGAGCTCCTCCGCCACCCGCGTGATGCGTTCGAAGTTGTGCATGACGCCCTTGGGCCGACCGGTCGAGCCCGAGGTGTAAATGATCATCGCCAGATCATCGCCGGCGCGCTGTGGCCGACCGGGCAAGGGCGGGGTGCGCGCGATGATGTCGTCCCAGCGCGGGCAATCGGTCTTGGGCGCCAGCGGCAGCGCGATGCAGGGCAAGCCCTTGGGCACGCCCGGGCGTTGCGCTTCCCAGGTGTCGAGCTTGCCGACGAACAGCAGGCTCGCGCCGCTGTGTTCGAGCACGTAGCCGATCGTGTCTGCGGTTTCGGTGGGGAAGATGGCGACCGTCGTGCCGCCGGCCATCCAGATCGCCAGCTCTGCAATGAAGAAGTGCGCGCAGTTCTTCGAGAGGATGGCGATGCGCGCGCCCGGCTCGAGCCCGAGGCTTTGCAGGTGCGCCGCCATGCGGCGGGCCTCGTCGACGGTTTGCGCCCAGGTGTAGTCGCGCACCTGGCCGCCACCGATGGGCTGGGTCAAAAACACCTGGTTGGGGCGCTGGGCTTCGTGGTCGTAGACGTAATCGAGTATGAGTTTTTGAGTCATGGTCGGCTCTGGATGGGGGTTCATCGGGCGCTTGGACCCGCCCGGGCGCGAGCGCCGAAGGCGGCTGGCGCGCCGGGCGAGACTTTCGCGGTTTTTGGCGAGCCCGACACTCAGGGCTTACCCGCTGGCGCGGTGCGACGGCGGGCGCCTGGCATGTTCATGGCACGTTCAGGCGGCCGTGTTAAAGTTTTTGTCGTTTCGACTCGCTGCGCCCTTCCCACGTGTCCATGCTCCGTTCCGTTTTGGCGATCAGCCTTGGCGCATCCGCCGGCGCCGTCTTGCGCTGGAGCCTGGGTGTCAGTCTCAACGCGCTTTTCCCCCTGATCCCGCTGGGCACCTGGGTGGCCAATATGCTCGGCGGCTATCTGATCGGGGTGGCGGTGGCCTTTTTCGCGGCCTACAGCGCGCTTGCACCGGAGTGGCGGCTGTTGGTCATTACGGGCTTTCTCGGCGGGCTCACGACCTTTTCCACGTTTTCGGCCGAGGTCACGAGCCTCTTGCAGCAAGGGCGTCTGGGCTGGGCGGCTGCGGCGGTGGGCGCCCATGTCGGCGGCTCACTCTTGATGACGGTTGCGGGCATGGCGACCGTCGCTTGGCTGCGCGCCTGAGCGAAGGGCGCAGCGGGCCAACACGCGGAGGGATCCCATGCACGGTTTTCAAATCACCTTCTACACCCAGCAAGACCGTCGGCACGGCAAGCAGCCTCTCGGTGAGTGGCTGCTTGAAACGGCCCGGACCCTGGGTGTACGCGGCGCAACGCTCACCGTCGGCAGCGAAGGCTTCGGGCAGGATCACAAGCTGCACTCGGCACACTTCTTTGAACTGACCGATCAACCCATCGAAGTCACGATGGCCGTGACGGCCGACGAGGCCGAGCGGCTGTTCGCACGGCTGCGCGAGGAGGGCGTGCGGGTGTTTTACGTGAAGACGCCCATCGAGTTCGGCACCACGGGCGAGTGAGGCCGCCCGGGCGAGCGCGGCACGCGCCATCGCCAGCGTTGTTTCAGTAATGCGGCGGCCGCTCGTCGAGCAGGCTGCGCGGCGTCGCCGGGTTGTCGGCGGGTAGGGAGTCGCGCAGGGCGGCGAGCTCGCGGCGCAGGGCATCGATTTCGCGCTGTTGCCGGGTGATGATCGCGTCGAGCTGCTCGAGCAAATCGTCGGTGAAGCTGGCCTTGATCTCGAGCGCGGTGAGGCGTCGTTCGGTTGGCGATTCGGCGGAGCTCTGCTGTGTGTCGTTCATGGGGCAGATTCGTTCAAAGTGTGCGGCTGCGCGCCAGCGGCGGGTTGCGCGCGAAATAGGCGCGGATGCCACGCATGAGCGCGTCGGCGAGCGCTTCCTGGTAGGCATCGGTGCGCAGGCGGGCCTCTTCCTCGGGGTTGCTGATGAAGGCGGTTTCCACCAGCACGCTGGGGATGTCGGGCGCTTTGAGCACGGCGAACCCGGCCTGTTCGACGCTGGCTTTGTGCAGCCGCCCGACTTGGCCGATTTCGCGCAGCATCGCGTTGCCGAGGGTGAGGCTGTCTTTGATTTGCGCGGTGGTGCTCATGTCGAACAGGGCGCGCTTGAGGTGGACGTCTTGGGTGGCGATGTTGACGCCGCCGATCTGGTCGGCGCGGTTTTCCTGGCTGGCCATCCAGCGCGCAGCCGCGCTCGACGCCGCGCCTTGGCTCAGCGCAAACACGCTCGCGCCGCGCGCCTGCGGCGTGTAGAACGCGTCGGCGTGGATGCTCACGAACAGGTCGGCTTGCACGCGCCGCGCTTTTTGCACGCGCATGTGCAGCGGCACGAAGTAGTCGGCGTCGCGGGTGAGGAAGGCGCGCATAGGATTGCCCTTGAGCGTGGTGGCGTCGATGCGTGCGCGCAGCCGCTCGGCGATGCGCAGCACGACGTCCTTCTCGCGCGTGCCGTTGGGGCCGATGGCGCCGGGGTCTTCGCCGCCGTGGCCTGGATCGAGCGCGACGATGATGAGGCGCTCGGTTGGCTCCTCGAGCACCGATTTATAGCTTTTTCGGTTGATCGCCAGCTTGTTTTGGGGCTCGATTGCTCCGAAAAGAGGAGTGACCGGACCGGGCTCGGGCTTGGCTTCGGGGTAGCGGCGGCTGCTGGCACCGCTGCCGCTGGCGGCGGGCGCGCTGCGGGTGGCCTCATTTGGCACCGCGGGCACGTGTCCTTGGCGCGCGAGGAGTTCACCCAGGGGGTCGGTCGCAGCGGTTGCAGCGGTCTCGGCGGGCGCGGTGACCGGTGGGGCGGGCGGGGCTTTTTCGCGTTGTCGCGCTTCGAGCAGGGCCAGCAAGGGATCGGGCGGCTGCTTGGGGTAGAGGTCGAACACCAGCCGATGGCGGTAGGCAGCCACCGGGGGTAGGTTGAACACCTGGGGCTCGGCCGGGTGTTTGAGATCGACCACCAGCCGCACGACCGAGGGCGCGTTCTGTCCGACCCGTATGCCGGCAATGTTGGGGTCGTCGGCCCGCACTTTGGCAACCAATTCACGCAGTTCCGCACTGAGGTCGATGCCCTCGATGTCGACCGCGAGCCGCGGCGGATCGGCCACGAAGAACGAGCGCGCTTTGAGCGGCTCGTCGCTCTCGAGGGTGACGCGGCTGTAGTCGGGCGCGGGCCATACCCGAACCGCGAGGATCGTGGCCCCGCGCGCGATTTGGAGCGGCCCGAGCAGCAGCACGACCGCGCCGGCCTGCAGCCAGTGCCGGCGGCTCAGGCCGTGGGGCGCGGTCTCTGCGATGGGTGTGCCTGGGGTCATGGCGTCAGCACGGCGAGGGAGGCGCAGGGTCTGCACCGAGCGCGGCGAGCAGCCGCTCGCCCGTGGGTGTGTGGGCCGTCGCCTCCAGGCAGCGCGCGTCTTCGGCTGCTTCGACCGGCGAGAGGCGCAACACGCAGTCGGGCCGGGGCGCGACCGCCGCGACCCGCTCGGGCCATTCGGCCAGCTTGAGTCCGGGGCTCGCGTAGAGGTCACGAAAGCCGGCGTCTTCCCACTCGCGCGGGTCCGACAGGCGGTAGTAGTCGAAATGCCAGACATCGAAGGCTCGATCCCCCTGCGGCCGCTGCGCGCGGTAGCTTTCCACCACGGCATAGGTCGGGCTTTTGATCCGGCCCGTGACGCCCAGCGCACGCAGCAGGTGGCGCACGAACGTGGTCTTGCCCGCGCCGAGGTCGCCCTGCAATTCGATCGAGGCATGCTCGATGGCATCGCTCTGCGCGAGCCGTTCGGCCAAGGCGGCGAGGGCGGCTTCGTTGGGCACGCGCAGGCGCAGGGGGGGCATGACGGGCCTTTCTACAATGCGGCAGTGGGCTTCAGTGGTACTCAGATCGATCCTCATCGGCTGCTCGAGCAGATCCGCGCTTGGGCGCGGGCGCTGGGATTGTCCCAAATTGGCGTGAGCGACGTCGATTTACACCATGCCGAGCCGGGTTTGAGTGCGTGGCTTGCCGCCGGGTTCCACGGCGGGATGCACTACATGGCCGCGCATGGCCTCAAGCGCGCCCGCCCGGCAGAGCTGGTGCCCGGCACCGTGCGCGTACTCACCGCGCGGCTCGACTACTTGCCGCGGGGTACGACCGCCGGCTGGGCTGCAGCCGAGCGCGCGCGGCTGGTGCAGCCGCAGGAAGCCGTGGTGTCGGTCTATGCCCGGGGGCGCGACTACCACAAGGTGCTGCGCGCGCGGCTGCAGGCGCTGGCCACGCGCATCGGCGAGGTGATCGGCCCGTTTGGGTACCGCGTGTTCTGCGACTCGGCGCCGGTGCTCGAGGTCGAACTGGCGACGCGCAGCGGTCTGGGCTGGCGCGGCAAACACACGCTCGCGCTACAGCGCGAGGCGGGCTCGATGTTCTTTCTGGGCGAGATCTACCTCGACCTTGCCTTGCCCGTGACCGAACCGGTCCCCGCCCACTGCGGCCGCTGCCGGGCCTGCATCGATGCCTGCCCGACGCAGGCTATTCTGGCGCCGGGTCGGCTCGATGCCCGCCGCTGTATCTCCTACCTCACCATCGAGCACGACGGCCCAATTCCGCCCGAGTTGCGCGTTCAGATGGGCAACCGCATCTATGGCTGCGACGACTGCCAATTGGTCTGCCCCTGGAACAAGTTTGCGCAGCCCTCGATGCTGGCGGATTTCGACCCGCGCCCCGGCTTTGCGGGCGCGTCCATCACGACGCTGCTCGGCTGGGACGAGGCCGAGTTTTTGCGCCGCACCGAAGGCAGTGCCATCCGCCGCATCGGCCATGTGCGCTGGCTGCGCAATTTGGCCGTCGCTGCCGGCAACGCTTTGCGCGCGCAGCCCCGCGCGCCCGAGGCCGAGGCCTTGCGCCTCGCACTGCAGCGCTGGCAGAGCCACCCGAGCGCGCTCGTGCGCGAGCATGTGGTCTGGGCTTTGCAGCCGTAAGCGGGCTCGTGCGGTGAGCGTGCCTCGGTGGCAGACCAGGCTGTCCGATGACCTTGCCCTATGATCCATCCATGAAGCACCAGACCGCCCTGCAGCTTGGGTCGCAGCGCGTGCGCGCTGCGTGGGCGTCGCTGCGGCTGGCTGCGTTCGTGCTGGTGCTGGCTTTGAGCCCTTCCACCTACCGCGACCCGGCGGTGCGCGCGACGCTGGTGCGGCAGATTGCGCTGGGAACGGGGCCGCTGCTGGCTTGGTTCACGGTGCTCGTAGCCGTGGGCTCTTTGGTGTTGATCCGCATCGTCGTCGTCACCGCAGCGAGCTACGGCTTGAACCGCTACGCGCTCGACATGGTGGTGCGCGTGCTGGTGCTCGAGCTCATCCCGCTCATTGCCGCGCTGGCGGTGGCGGTGCGCATCACGTTGCCCGAAGGCGTGCGGCTTGCAGCGCAAATCACACCCGAGCGGCTCGCCGCCTGGCGCCGCGATGGGCGCGATCCGCTCGCCGTCGAAGGGGCGCCGCGGGTCGTGGGCGGGGTGTTCGCGGTGGTGGCGCTCGCGGCGGTGAGCTGCGCGGTGTCGCTGGTGCTGGCCTATCTGGTCGTGCACGGTTTCACGCCGGCCGCGCTGCCGGCCTACACCCGCAAGGTCGGCCAGGTATTCACGCCGGCGGTGTCGCTGGTGTTCGTGCTCAAGACGCTGGCGCTCAGCTTGAGCGTTTCGCTGGTTCCCGTGGTGTCGGCCTTGCGGATCGCCAGCTCCAGGAACGCGGGCGTACTCTCTGAAGTGGGTAGTCTCGTGCGCATGTTCTTACTGATCTTGCTGATCGAAATCGGCTCGCTCATGGTCAACTACGCTTGATGTCTTCGTCTTTGCCTTCATCGAACGAAAGTGTTGCGGCCGCGGATCTGGCCGCGCCGGATCCGCGGCTCGCGCGCCGTGCGCGCTGGTTGGTGCTGGCGGTGCTGGCGCTCGTCGTCGCCTCGGTGCTTTATTTGCTCTATGCCCGCGGTGTGTTTGAGCAAACGCAGCGGGTCGTGCTGGTTGCCGATGACTCCGAGGGTGTGAGCATCGGCATGGACATGACCTTTGCCGGCTTCCCGCTGGGCCGTGTGAGCCGCATCGAGCTCGCGCCCAGCGGCCGGGTGCGCATCCTCGTCGACGTGGCGCGCAAAGACGCGCATTGGCTGCGCGAAACCAGCGTCTTCACGCTCGAACGTGGCTTGGTCGGCGGCGCCAAGCTGCGCGCTTACACCGGCATGGTCGGCGCTGCCCCGCTGCCCGACGGCGCCGAGCGCGAACTGCTCATCGGCGACGCGAACGCCCAGATCCCGCGGCTGCTCAGCGACGTGCGCGACCTGCTCGCCAATGTGCGTGCGCTCACGGCGCACGACGCGCCCCTGGCGCAGACGCTTGCCGATGTGCATGAGATTACCGGCCGCATCAAGGGGCCGCGTGGTGCGCTCGGGGTGCTGTTTGGCAACGAAGCGGACGCCCGCCGGCTGCTGACCACCCTCGAGCGCACCAACGCCTTGCTCGCGCGGCTCGACGCGCTCGGCGCGCAGACGCAAACCCAGGTCTTTGGCGCCCAGGGCCTCGTGCCCAGTGCGCGGGAGGCCACGCAGCAGCTCGGCGGCTTGCTGGCCGACACGCGGGCCAGTCTCCAAAAGCTCGACGAAGTGCTGACCCAGGTCGAAGCCGTCGCCGCCAACGCGAAGGAAGGCACGGCCGATCTGGGTGCGCTGCGCGCCGAGGTCGAGAGCAACCTGCGGCGGGTCGAAGACTTGATGAACGAAATCAACCGCAAATGGCCGTTTGCGCGCAACCCGGAGCTGCGGCTGCCATGAGGTCCGCAGCGTTTCTGCTCCCGCCTCTGCCGCCGAGGGTGCGTCGCGGCGGGCTGGGGCTGTTGTTCGGCCTCTTGCTCGCCGGCTGTGCCAGCGGACCGCCCGTGCCCGACTGGAAGCTCGAGTCCCATGCGGCCGCGACCCGGGGCCTGGCCGCCATCCTCAATGCCGATACCCGCGTGGCGCAGGCCGAGTTTGCGCGGGCCCGCCAGCAGCTCGCCCGCACGGCCGATCCGGCCCGCCTCGCACGGCTCGAACTGCTGCGCTGCGCCGCCGAAGCGGCAAGCCTGCTCGTGAGCGACTGCCCCGCGTTCGAGGCGCTGCGTGCCGACGCACCGCCGGCCGATCGCGCCTATGCCGATTGGCTGCAGGGCCGCGTGCAGGCCGAGACGCTTGCCTTGCTGCCCGAGGCCCAGCAGCCCGTGGCGCGTGCTTTGCTGTCGCCCGCGGGCGCCAGCACCGGGGGTGCGGCGCTGATCGCCGGGATCGAGGACCCGCTCGGGCGGCTGGTTGCAGCCTCGGTCTGGCTGCGGGCCGGCCGAGTCGACACCGCCGTCATCGACCTCGCGATCGACACCGCCTCGGCCCAAGGCTGGCGGCGCGCGCTCGCCGCTTGGCTGCAGGCGGGCATCCAGGTCGCCGAGCAACGCGCGGAAACCGCCCGCGCGCAAGCTCTGCGACGTCGGCTGGCTTTGCTGCGCTGAGGCGTCGGGCGACGCTGAAACCTCCCTCGCGCGCGATCACGGGAACGGATTCCGCGTTGTCTCAAATCCTTGCCGCCAGAGCCAAGGCCAGCGGCAGGCTCAGCAGCCCCAGCAAGGTGGAGAGCGTGACCAGCGCGGCTACATAGCCGCCCGGGTAGCCCATGCGGGCCGCCAGCACATAGGCGCTCGAGGCCGTGGGCAAGGCAGAGAAAATCAGCAGCACGGTCGCCTGGATGTGCGGCAGTTGCAGCGTAAGCGCCAGCGCGAACGCCGCCAGCGGCAGCAGCAGGTGGCGGATCGCGAGCACCGAGGCCGCGAGCGCGCGGGCCTGCGAGAGCGATCCGAGCTGCATGCCCGCGCCCGCACTCATGAGGCCGAGCGCCAGCGCCGCTGCGCCAATGCGGGTGGCCGCCGGCTCGATCCAGGCCGGCAGATGCCAACCCAGCAGGCTGGCCGTGAGCCCCGAGGCGGTTGCCAGGATCAGGGGGTTGCGCAGCAGTTCGCGTGCGAGTCCGTGGCCGCCGTGCCGCGCCATGGGCCACACGGCCGCGATGTTGAACAAGGGCACGCACACCCCGATCAGCACCGACACCCACTGCAGCCCTTGTGGGCCGGCCAGGCGCTCGGCCAAGGCCAGCCCAATGAAGGAGTTGAAGCGAAATGCCACCTGGGCCGCGGCCGCATGGCTACGCAGCTCCAGGTGACGGCCCAGGCCCGGCAGATGCGGCCGCACCCAGGCCAAGCCGATGCCGACCCCGCCCAGCGCCAGGCCTGCGGTCATGAGCTGCGACGCGGCGGAGACATCGAGCGAGAACCGGGTGATCGACTGAAACAGCAGCACCGGGAACAGCAGGAAGTACACCAGCTGCTCCACCGCGACCCACACCGGCCGGCCCAGCGCGGTGGTGCGGCAGATCAGAAAGCCCAGCAGAATCAGCGTGAAGTCGGGCAGCAGCAGGGAGAACATCGCCATTCGTGCGAGCATAGCGGTGTCCCGTCGCTGCCTCTGTCACGCGCATGCCCGCCGTCATCCGTCCTGCTCCGTCACCTGCCATGTCCGCTGCCGCCGCACCCGACGTCGGCATCGACGCCTTTCTCGACGCGCTCTGGCTCGAGGACGGGCTGAGCGCGAACACGCTTGCGGCGTATCGGCGCGACCTCACACAGCTCGCGTCGTGGCTGCGCGCGCAAGGCGTGGCGCTCGACGAGGCGAGCGACGCCTGGCTGCAGCGCTACATGGCCGAGCGCCACGCCAGCAGCCGCGCCACCTCGGCCAATCGGCGGCTCACGGTGTTCAAACGCTACTACCGCTGGGCGCTGCGCGAGCGCCGCATCGAGCGCGATCCGACGCTCAAACTGCTCTCGGCGCGCACGCCTTTGCGTGTGCCGCGCACGCTGAGCGAAGCCCAGGTCGAGTCGCTGCTGGCCGCGCCCGATGGGGGCACCGCCCTGGGTGTGCGCGACCGCACCATGCTCGAGCTGATGTACGCCAGCGGCCTGCGGGTGAGCGAGCTGGTGGGCCTCAAGCTGCACCATGTCGGGCTGCGCGAGGGCGTGCTGCGGGTCTTGGGCAAGGGCGCCAAGGAGCGGCTGGTGCCGTTTGGCGCGGTGGCGCAAGATTGGCTCGAACGCTATTTGCAGTCGGCGCGCCCGGCGCTGCTCGGTGAGCGCCAGAGCGACGACCTGTTCGTCACCACCAGCGGCGCGCGGCCGGGTACGGCAATGACGCGGGTGATGTTTTGGCAGATCGTCAAGCGCTATGCGCGCGAGGCCGGCATCACCGCGCCGCTCTCACCCCACACGCTGCGCCATGCGTTCGCCACGCACCTGCTCAACCACGGCGCGGACCTGCGCGCGGTGCAACTGCTGCTGGGGCACGCCGATATTTCCACCACCACCATCTACACCCACATTGCCCGCGAGCGGCTCAAAACGCTGCACGCCCAGCATCATCCGCGGGGATGAAGCTCAGCCTCTCAGCCGGCGTCTCGCAGCGCCTGCAATTCGGCCTCGGTAAACCCCGCGGCGCGGCGAGCAGCGTCGTTGTACGGGGGCTTGAGTCGGGGCGCGCGGTGGGTGCGTGCGAGCCCTTTGTAATGGGCGAGGGGGTCGAGCCCGTCGCGCGCGCACAGCCAGCGGTACCAGCGGTTGCCGATGGCCACATGGCCGACCTCGTCGCGCAGGATGATGTCGAGCAGCGCGCAGGCTTCGAGCGCGTCCTGCGTGCCCACCTGCCGCAACCGCGCCTGGATCAGGGGCGTGGCATCGAGCCCTCGGGCTTCGAGCGTGCGCGGCACCAGCGCCATGCGTGCCACCGGGTCGTTACGGGTTTTCTCGGCCATCTCCCAAAGCCCATCGTGCGCGGCAAAGTCGCCATAGTCGTGGCCGAGGCTTTGCAGGTGACGGCGCAGCAGGCTGAAGTGCTCGGCCTCCTCGGCGGCGACGCGCACCCAGTCGCGGTAGTACTCGGCGGGCAGACCCGCAAAGCGCCAGACGGCGTCGAGCGCGAGGTTGATGGCGTTGAATTCGATATGGCAAACCGCGTGGATCAACGCGGCGCGGCCCTCGGGCGTGAACGGGGAGCGGCGAGGCACCTCTGGCGGCGGCACAAGCCGGGGCTGGGCCGGTCGGCCAGGCAGCGACGGGGGCTCTGGGATGGAGTCGATTGCTATTGAATACGAAGCAAACTGTGCCCGAATCACGCTGGCGAGTTGGCATTTTTCTTCTGGATCGGCGGTTTGAAGAGCCGTCAGCGCCGCGTGTCGGAGTTCCATCCCTACAATTCTAGAGTTCCCGGCTTCTACGCTGACGCGCACCCCCATGGCACTCTACGAACTCGACGGCATTTCTCCGCAATGTCACCCCTCGGCCTGGGTGGCCGACAGCGCCGAGGTCATCGGCAACGTGCGTCTGGGCGCCGACGCGAGCGTCTGGTTCGGCACCGTGGTGCGCGGCGACACCGAGAGCATCACCATCGGCGAGGGCAGCAACATCCAGGATGCCAGCGTGCTGCACGCCGACATTGGCCAGCCGCTGACCATCGGTGCGCGGGTCACGGTCGGGCACCAGGTGATGCTGCACGGCTGCACGATCGGCGACGAATCGCTGATTGGCATCGGGGCGGTCGTGCTCAATGGTGCGAAGATCGGCCGCCATTGCCTCGTCGGCGCGGGCGCGCTCGTGACCGAAGGCAAGGAATTTCCCGACGGCTCGATGATTCTGGGCAGCCCAGCCAAGGTGGTGCGCTCGCTCAGCCCCGAGCAAATCGAAGCACTGCGCCAGAGCGCGCAGCACTACATCGACAACGCCCGGCGCTTTCGCGCGGGGCTCAAGAAAATCGCCTGAAGGCGAGAAGGCGGCTGCGTGTCCGAACTGCACAAATTTCATTTCCAAGGCATGCCCGTGCGCGGCATGCTGGTCCGCTTGACCGAGGCCTGGCAAGAGGTGCTCGAGCGGCGCGCGGCCAACGCGACGACCGGCGCGTACCCGGCGCCGGTGCGGGCCCTGCTGGGCGAGATGACCGCCGCGGCGCTGCTGCTGTATGGAAACATCAAGTTCGATGGCGCGCTGATTTTGCAGATCCACGGCGACGGCCCGGTGAAGCTGGCGGTCGTGGAAGTACAGCCCGGCATGCGTTTTCGCGCCACCGCTACGCTCGTGGGCGAGGTGCCCGAGGGCGCGACGCTGAGCACCATGGTCAACCAGCACGGACGCGGGCGTTGCGCGGTGACGCTGGACCCGCAGGGGCGGCAGCCGGGGCAACAGCCCTACCAGGGACTCGTTCCGCTGGTCGATGAGGCTGGGCGGCCGCTCGAGCGGCTCGCGGAGGTGCTCGAGCACTACATGCGGCAGTCCGAGCAGCTCGATACGACGCTGGTGTTGGCCGCCGACGACCGGGTCGCGGCGGGCTTGTTGATTCAACGTTTGCCGGCGCAGGGCGGCACGGCAGCCGTTGGGGCACCCGTGCGGGCGCACGGCGAGGAAGCCGACGACGACTACGCGCGCTTGGCCATGCTGGCCAAGAGCCTCACACCCCAGGAGTTGCTGGGGCTCGACAGCGAGACCATTCTGCGCCGCCTGTTTTGGCAGGAACCGATCGAGCGTTTCGAGCCGCTGCTGGGGCCATCCGGGCCGCGGTTCGGCTGCAGCTGCAGCCGAGAGCGCGTGGCGCAGATGCTGCGTTCGCTCGGCGCAGACGAGGTACGCAGCATCGTCGATGAGCAAGGCCAGGTCGAGGTCGGCTGCGAATTTTGCGGTCAGCAATACCGCTTCGACCCGATCGAAGCGACGCAGTTGTTCGTTCCCGCCGTCGGGCAGCCCCCCGTGGGGCCACAGGTGCAGTGAGAACGATCCTCACGGCGACGAGGGCGGAGCACCGAAGTCGAGGTTGTTGCAGGCCTCGCACTCTTGCTTGAACACGCCCAGTTTCGCGAGCAGCGCATGCAGCTCGCAGCCCACGCAGACGCCCAGCACCGTCTCCATCCACATGAAGCCCACGCAGACGCCGACGGCCACCAGCGGAATCCAGCGCGGCATGTAGTTCGAGGTGGTGGGCAGCCATTCGTGCATCGTCACGGTGTTCACCCAGCCCGCGAAGGTGTCGGGGTTGAAGAAGATCCAGCAGACGGCGATCATCGTCGCGCCGATGCTCCAAGCCATGCGCTTGGGCGCGAGCGGTTTCCAGACCGGCGGCTTGTTCGCAGCGAGCAGGCTGGCGATCCAGACCGTGGGTGAGAGCCGGGTCGTCGCCGGGAACATCGCCACGATCATTTCGAAGAACGCGTAGGCCAGCAGCCGCGATTGCACGGTGTAGTCGTAGACCCGGCGCACGGCCTCCACCATGTAGAGCACGCGGCCGTCGAAATCGGTGTCGAAGGTGTCTTGGATGACATTGCCCGTGACTTCCCAGCGGCTGCCGTACACCACATCGAGCAGGGTGTAGAGCATGAAGAGCGGAATGAACAGCAAGATGCCCGCGCGTATGCGCACGGCCACCTCGTTGATCATCGGCTCGGCGTCGTCGGGGCTGCGAAACCACAGGTGGCGCAGCGCGTGGCGCCAACCGACACCGCGATGGCGTGGTGCCTGAGAGATCGTGGCAGCAGTCATGGGGCCTCCTTGATACAGCCGGGGGTATATGTGGAGCCCCAAGCTTACTCCTGCCCGATCCCGACGTTGATCAGGGTCAATACCTACCCATGCCGCGAAACAAGCGCCGCTCGGCTGCGGCGTCGTCGCAGTGCGGACACAGCGCCATCCAGCGACCATGCGCCAATGTGGCTTCCGACGGGTTTCGGTCAGGTGCCGGCGTGGAATGGGTTTGAAGTGCTCTGAAAAAAAGAGCATCGAGGGCTCGCTGCAGCCGGGCTACGCCATGCCCATAGATCACCTGCCAAGGCTGGCCCGACTGGTGCAGGGCCGTGCGCAGCAGGGTGTCGACCGGCTCGCGCACGTGGGGGCCGTCGCGCTGAATGCCGTCGGGCACCCAGGGCAGGTCGAGGCCGGTGAGCAGGGTCAGGTCGTATTGCCGCTGGTGCGCGAGCGCAAAGGGATGCAGCGAGCGGTCGCCAAACAGCCGTTCGCTGTAGACCGCGGTCATGAGCGGCGTGGTGTCGGCGATGACGAAGTCTGCGTCGCGCACGGCCAGCACCCGCCGGGCCTGCTCGCGTGCGATGTCGCGCTGTTCCTGCGGCTCGGGCGTGCGGCCGGCCCGGTCGCACCATTCGCGCAGGTATTCCGGGACGACCACCGCCTCGAGGCCGCGCGCGCGCAAGGCGTCGGCCAAGGCGACGGTCAGAGCCGTCTTGCCGGTGCTCTCGGCACCGAGCACCGCGATGCGCTGCGGCCGGCTGGGCGTCGTGGTCATGGCTGTGCGGCGGGTTCGAGGGCGGCGCGCCAGGCGCGCCAGCCGACGACGGACAGGCCGATGAACAGCAGGTAGAGCAGGGCAGTGAGCCACAGCCCCTTCCAGGCAAAGAGTGCGACGCTCACCCCATTCACCGCGATCCAGACCAGCCAGTTTTCGAGGTATTTACGGCCCAACAGCACCTGCCCGATCAGGCTCAACGCCGTCGGGAATGCATCCCACCAGGGCACGTCGGTGTCGGTGTAGCGTGCCAGGAATAAGCCCGTGGCCGGCCACAGCAGCACGGCACTGCCGATCAGTGCGCGCCAGCCGGCCGCGCTGAGCCGTGCGACCCTCAGCGGCTGCCCGTTGCCGCGTGAGCCGCGCAACCACTGCGCCCAGCCCCAGAACGCCATCACCGCGAAGAAGATCTGCAGCGCCGCGTCACCATAGAGTCGGCTGCGCCAGAACAGGCCGAAATACAGCAGCGAGGCGACGGCCGCCAGCGGCCAGCCCCAGTGGATTTCGCGGATGTTGCACGCGACCATGGCCAGCGAGAGCGCGAAGGCGACGATCTCGAGCCAGGTGGTCGGACTGCCCCAGGCGGTGAAGGCAGGGGTGAAAAGCCAATCGGGCATGAGCAAGGGGCTGCGCTGGGCTGGCCGCGCTGGGCGTCGGCGTCAGGGGCCGAACTGGACCAGGATTTCGTTGGGCTTGACCATGCCCAACTCCGAGCGCGCGATCTCCTCGACGATTTCGAGGCCTTCACGCAGGTCCTGCACTTCTGCGGCCAGCCGGGCGTTGGCCGCGCGCGCCTCCTCGTTGGCCAGGCGTTGCGCGGCCAGGCGTTCCCGCAGGCGTTGCACCTCGGGAATGCTGCCGCGGCCAAACCACAGCTGGGCGTGGAGCACCCCCAGCAGAACGACCAGGACGGCGGCAACGACGCGAGCAGTCATGAGCGTTCCGTGGGCGGCGCGTGCGCAGGGCCAGCCGCGGCTTCAGCGCAGGTTGTAGAACGCCGCGCGGCCGGGGTAGATGGCCACGTCGCCCAGGTCTTCCTCGATGCGCAGCAGTTGGTTGTACTTGGCCATGCGGTCGCTGCGGCTCATGGAGCCGGTCTTGATCTGCCCGGCGTTGGTGCCCACGGCGATGTCGGCAATCGTGCTGTCCTCAGTCTCGCCCGAGCGGTGGCTGATGACGGCGGTGTAGCCCGCACGCTTGGCCATTTCGATGGCGGCGAAGGTCTCGGTCAGCGTGCCGATCTGGTTGATCTTGATGAGGATGGAGTTGGCGACGCCGCGCTCGATGCCTTGCTTGAGGATCTTCGTGTTGGTGACGAACAGGTCGTCGCCCACGAGCTGCACCTTCTTGCCCAGGCGTTCGGTGTGCAGCTGCCAGCCTTCCCAGTCGCCCTCGGCCATGCCGTCTTCGATGGAGATGATGGGGTACTTGTCCACCCAGGTCTCGAGCACGTTCGTCCACTCCTGCGCCGACAGCGTCAGGCCCTCGCCGGCGAGGTGGTACTGGCCGTCTTTGTAGAACTCGCTGGCCGCGCAGTCGATGGCGATGGCAATCTGCTCGCCCGCCGTGTAGCCGGCGTTGCTGATCGCCTCGAGGATGAGTTGGATGGCCGCTTCGTGGCTGGCCACGCTGGGCGCAAAGCCACCCTCGTCACCGACGGCGGTGCTCATGCCGCGGTCGTGGATGATTTTCTTGAGCGCGTGGAAGGTCTCGGCGCCCCAGCGCAGCGCCTCGCGCAGGCTCGGCGCGCCCACCGGCACGATCATGAACTCTTGCAGGTCGAGGTTGTTGTTGGCGTGCGCGCCGCCGTTGATGACGTTCATCATCGGCACCGGCAGCTGGCAGCCGTTCATGCCGCCGAAGTAGCGGTACAGCGGCAGGCCCGATTCCTCGGCCGCGGCGCGGGCGACCGCCATCGACACGGCGAGGATGGCGTTGGCGCCCAGGCGGCTCTTGTTCTCGGTGCCGTCGAGGTCGATCAGGGTCTTGTCGAGGAAGGCTTGCTCCGACGCATCGAGGCCCAGCACCGCTTCGCTGATTTCAGTGTTGATGTGCTCGACGGCTTTGAGCACGCCCTTGCCGCCGTAGCGGCTCTTGTCGCCGTCGCGCAGCTCCACGGCTTCGCGGGTGCCGGTCGATGCGCCCGACGGAACCGCGGCGCGGCCCATGGTGCCGCTCTCGAGCAGCACGTCGCATTCGACGGTGGGATTGCCGCGGCTGTCGAGAATCTCGCGACCGACGATGTCAACGATGGCACTCATGCAGTAGTCCTTTCAAAGGAATCGGGGAAAAAGAAGCGGGAATTCAGGGTGAGGGCGGCTCGGGTTGGCGCAGCAGCACGATCCAGCCTGTGAGCCAGCCGAGTCCGCCGAACAGCATGGCGGCCGCCACCGGCTCCCAGCAGCCGCGCGCGCCGCTGGTGTCGGCGGCATCGAGCGCGGCCGCGTGCTCAGCGGGCACGCACCAAGCCTGGCCGATGAGCCAGGCCGCCAGCGCCGGCAGAACCGCAGCCGCCACCACGAAAACGATGCGGGCGCCGAAGCTGCGTGGCAAGCGCATCAGACACCCTCCACCGCGATCATGCGCATGACGCACGCGCCTTCGCGCGCGGCCCGCGCGGCGCGGTACTCGGGGCTGTCGTAGAAAGCCTGCGCCGCCGCGAGGTTGGGGAACTTCAGCACCACGATGCGCCCAGGCGTCCAGTCGCCTTCGAGCGTGACCGTCGCGCCGCCGCGCACGCAGATTTCCGCGCCATGGCGCTCGATGGCGATCGAGGAGAGCGTGCGGTACTGCGCATACTGTTCCGGATTCGTGACGGTGACATCGGCGATGACGTAGGCGCTGGGCATGGGGTTCGGTGGAGAGGGTCAGTCGTTGAAATGCTGCTCGAGGAAACCGCGTCGCTTGGTGACGGCGTCGAGCTCCTGCAGCGACTCGAGCAGCGCGCGCAGGTGCTTGAGCGGTACGGCGTTGGGCCCGTCGGAGAGCGCATGCGCGGGGTCGGGGTGGGTCTCCATGAACACGCCGGCGACGCCCACGGCCACGGCCGCGCGTGCGAGCACCGGAACGAACTCGCGCTGCCCGCCCGAACTCGTGCCCTGGCCACCGGGCAGTTGCACCGAGTGGGTGGCGTCGAACACGACGGGCGCCGCGGTCTCGCGCATGATGGCCAGGCTGCGCATGTCCGAGACCAGGTTGTTGTAGCCAAAGCTCACGCCGCGCTCGCAGGCCATGAAGCGGTCTTCGTCCAGGCCCGCTTCGCGCGCGGCAGCGCGGGCCTTGTCGATGACGTTTTTCATGTCGTGCGGCGCGAGGAACTGCCCCTTTTTGATGTTGACGGGCTTGCCCGACTGTGCCACTGCACGGATGAAGTCGGTCTGTCGGCACAGAAAGGCCGGCGTTTGCAGCACGTCCACCACCTCAGCGACGGCGGGAATCTCGGCCTCGGTGTGCACGTCGGTGAGCACCGGCACGCCGATCTCGCGGCGCACCTTGGCGAGGATTTCAAGGCCGCGCTCCATGCCGGGGCCGCGAAAGCTCGCGCCCGAGGAGCGGTTGGCCTTGTCGTAGCTGCTCTTGAAGATGAACGGGATGCCGAGCGCCGCGGTGATGTCACGGATCTGGCCCGCGACGTCCATTTGCAGTTGCTCGCTTTCGACGACGCAGGGGCCGGCGATGAGGAAGAAGGGATGGTCGAGGCCGACGTCGAAGCCGCAGAGTTTCATGGGTGTTTCTTCAGGCGACGGCTTTGAGCTCGGCGCGGCTCGCCTGATGCTCGAGCGCGGCGCGGATAAAGGCGTTGAACAAGGGGTGCCCGTCCCACGGGGTGGACTTGAATTCCGGGTGGAACTGCACGCCGATGAACCACGGGTGCACCGCCTGCGGCAACTCGACGATTTCGGTGAGCTGCTCGCGCTGGGTGAGCGCCGAGATCACGAGGCCGGCTGCGCGCAGCCGGTCCAGGTACTGGGTGTTGGCTTCGTAGCGGTGGCGGTGCCGCTCGGTCACGACCGGGCCATAGATCTGGTAGGCGAGTGTGCCGGGCAGCACGTCCGCGCTCTGCGCGCCCAGGCGCATGGTGCCGCCGAGGTCGGTTTGGGCATCGCGTTTTTGCACGGTGCCGTCGGCGTCGAGCCATTCGTCGATGAGCGCAATCACCGGATGCGGCGTGTCCGGGTCGAATTCGGTGCTGTTGGCGCCTTCGAGTCCCGCGACATGGCGCGCGAACTCGATCGTGGCCACTTGCATGCCGAGGCAGATGCCGAGGTAGGGCAGACGATGCTCGCGGGCGTAGCGGGCGGTGCGGATCTTGCCTTCGATGCCGCGCTTGCCAAAGCCGCCGGGCACGAGGATGGCGTCGTACTTGGCGAGCCGGGCGACGCTTGCTTCGTCGATGGTTTCGGAATCGATGTGGTCGATTTTGACGCGCACATGGTTTTTCATGCCCGCGTGGCGCAGCGCTTCGTTGACCGACTTGTAGCTGTCGGTCAGGTCGACATATTTGCCCACCATCGCAATGCTCACCTCACCCTGCGGATGCTCGACTTCATAGACCAGCGCATCCCAGCGGCGCAGGTTGGCCGGCGGGGTGTTGAGCCGCAGTTTGTCGCAAATGAGCCCGTCGAGGCCCTGTTCATGCAGCATGCGCGGCACCTTGTAGATGGTGTCGACATCCCACATGGAGATCACGCCCCATTCGGGGACGTTGGAGAACAGGCTGATCTTCGCGCGCTCGTCCTCGGGAATGGGACGGTCGGCGCGGCACAGCAGCGCGTCGGCCTGGATGCCGATCTCGCGCAGCTTTTGTGCGGTGTGCTGCGTGGGCTTGGTTTTGAGCTCGCCGGCGGCGGCGATCCAGGGCACGTAAGACAGGTGTACGAAGGCCGCATTGTTGGGCCCGAGGCGCAGGCTCATCTGGCGCGCCGCCTCGAGGAAGGGCAGCGATTCGATGTCGCCCACGGTGCCGCCGATTTCGACGATGGCCACGTCCACCGCGTCGGGCGTGTCCACGCCGGCGCCGCGGCGGATGAATTCCTGGATCTCGTTGGTGACGTGGGGGATCACCTGCACGGTTTTGCCGAGATAGTCGCCGCGGCGCTCCTTCTCGAGCACGCTCTTATAGATCTGGCCGGTGGTGAAGTTGTTGGCGCGCTTCATGCGCGTGGTGATGAAGCGCTCATAGTGCCCGAGGTCCAGATCGGTTTCGGCGCCGTCGTCGGTGACGAACACTTCACCGTGCTGGAACGGGCTCATCGTGCCCGGGTCGACGTTGATGTACGGGTCGAGCTTGATGAGGGTGACTTTGAGGCCGCGCGATTCGAGGATCGCGGCAAGGGAGGCTGAGGCGATTCCCTTGCCCAGGGAAGACACCACACCGCCGGTGACGAAGAC
>NZ_JAEMQB010000072.1:0-5159 GCF_022759015.1 Tibeticola sp.
CAGGCAAACCACGCGTTCGTTGCGCGCAAACAGCCCAGGCACGCCGCGGGCGGTGGTCGGGTTCACCGAAAACAGCGCCCCGGGCACGTGGATCATGCGCAGCAGCCGACCCGCGCACGGCATGTGGATGCGGTGATAGTCGCGCGGGCTCAGGTACAGCGTGGCAAAGCTGCCGCCGTCGAACTGTGCCGCCAGCGCCGCATCGCCGCCGAGCAGCGCCGTCGTGCGGTAGTGGTGGCCTTTGGCCTGAAAAATCTGCTCGCCCTCGATCGGGCCGCACTGGCTGACCGCGCCGTCGACAGGGCAGATCCAGGGGCTCGCCGCCAGCGGCCGCGCGCCGGGCTTGAGCGCGCGGGTGAAGAAGTCGTTGAAGCTCGCGTAGGCCGCCGGGTCGGACACCGCGGCCTCGCTCATGTCCACCCGGTAACGGCGTATGAACCAGGGAATCACCCGCCGCGTCCAGCCGCGAGCGGTGCAGCGCGCCGCCCAGCCCGCGAACTCGGTCAGCGCGCGTTGGGGCAGCAGATATTGCGGCAGTACCGCGAGACGGTCGAGCAAGCCAACTCCTGTGGACGAAGGGGTGGCCGATTGTAGGAGGGGCGAGCGAACGCCACTGCAGCGACAATCGGGCGCATGACCTCGCCCCTGCTCGAAGTTCAATCCCTGCGCAAGCGTTACGGAGCGGCCACCGTCGTCGATGGGCTGGCGTTTCACATTGCACCCGGCGAATGTCTGGGCATCATCGGGCCCAACGGCGCGGGCAAGACCACGACCATCCGTGCGCTGCTCGGGCAGACGGCACCCGACGAGGGGCGCATCGAGTACCGTTTTGGCGGCGCGGCGCTGCGCATGCCGACCGATGCGCTGGCGATCAAGGCACGGCTGGGCGTGGTCGCGCAGTTCGACACGCTCGACCCGGACTTCGACCTGGCGGAAAACCTGCTGGTCTATGGCCGCTACTTCGGGCTGCCGACCGCGGCCATCCGCGAGCGCATCCCGCAGCTGCTGGAGTTTGCAGCGCTCACCCACAAGGCGCGGGCCAAGCCGGGTGAGCTCTCGGGTGGCATGAAGCGGCGCTTGAGTCTCGCGCGCGCGCTGGTCAACGACCCCGAGCTGCTGCTGCTCGACGAGCCGACCACCGGCCTCGACCCGCAAGCCCGGCACCTGATGTGGGAGCGGCTGCAACTGCTGCTGCAACAGGGCAAGTCGATCCTGCTGACCACGCATTTCATGGACGAGGCCGAACGCCTGTGCCACCGGCTGCTGGTGCTCGACCACGGACGCAAGATCGCCGAGGGCACGCCGCGTGCGCTGATCGAGCAGCATCTCGAGCCCGACGTGGTCGAGGTCTACGGCAACGGGGCGCTTGCGCTGGCGCAGGACGCCACGCTGCGCTCGCTCGCCGCCCGCGTGGAGACGAGCGGCGAGACGGTGTTTTTCTACACCGCCGACGCGCACCCGCTGCTCCTCGCGCTCGACGCCTGGCCGGGCCTACGCACGCTGCACCGACCTGCCAACCTCGAAGACCTGTTTTTGAAGCTGACCGGACGGCAAATCCGCGAAGAAGGTTGACGCTCATGACCCCGCCCCTCAGTTCTGCCCCGTCGCCCCGAGCGCCCGCATCGCCCGCGCTGCCCTCGCCCTGGGCCCCGCCGCGCCTGTCGATGCGCTGGTGGCCGGTGTTTCTGCGCAACCTGCTGGTGTGGAAGAAGCTGGCGATCCCGAGCCTGCTCGCCAACATCGCCGAGCCGCTGATGTGGCTCGTCGCCTTTGGCTACGGGCTCGGTGCGCTGGTCGGCCAAGTGCAGGTCGAGGGTGCTGCGGTGCCCTACATCCTTTTTCTCGCCAGCGGCAGCATCTGCATGAGCGCGATGAACGCGGCGAGCTTCGAGGCGCTGTATTCGGCCTTCTCGCGCATGCATGTGCAAAAAACCTGGGACGGAATCCTGAATGCGCCGGTGCAGCTCGACGACGTGGTACTCGCCGAAATGCTCTGGGCGGCGTTCAAGTCGCTGTTCACCATCACCGCCATCCTGGGCGTGATGCTGGCGCTCGGCATCAGCCACAGTCCCAAGCTGCTCCTGGCCTGGCCAGTGCTGCTGGGCGTGGGCGTCACCTTCTCGTGCATCGCGCTGGTGTTCAACGCGCTGGCCAAGGGCTACGACTTCTTCACCTATTACTTCACGCTGTTTCTCACGCCGATGATGTTCCTCTCGGGCATCTTCTTTCCGCAGTCGCAGCTGCCCGCGCTGGTGCGCGAGATCGCGCAGTGGCTGCCGCTGACCGCCGCGGTGGAACTGGTGCGACCGCTGTTCCTCGACCGCTGGCCCGAACACGCGCTGCGCCACACCGCGGTGCTCGCCGGCTACAGCACAGCAGCTTTCTGGCTCGCCCTCGCACTCACGCGCAAACGCTTCGCGCGCTGACCGGTCTTTTTTTGATAGCAGAGCAGCGGCATTTCACGCTGGCATCCGGGCTAAATTGCCCCGAATGAGGCGTGGAACGCCGACGCCTCACGCCTGTGCGCGAATCAGGTCGGCGGCTTTCTCCGCGATCATGATGACCGGCGCGTTGGTGTTGCCGCCCACAACGGAGGGCATCACCGAGGCGTCGACCACCCGCAGGCCCTCGATCCCGCGCACGCGCAACGTCGCGTCGACCACATCGAGCGCGCCCGTGCCCATGCGGCAGGTGCCGACCGGGTGGTAGATGGTGTCAGCGTGGTTGCGGATGAAGGTCTCGATCTCGGCATCGCTGCGGGCGCTGGCCGAGGCGGGCAGTTCACGGCCGCCAAAGCGGGCCAGCGCGGGACGGTTGAGGATGTCGCGCATCTGCTTGAAGCCGAGCACCATGCGGCGCAGGTCATCCGGGTCTTGCAGGAACGCGGGGTCGATCAGGGGTGCGGCACGGGGATCGGCGCTCGCCAGGCGCAGGCTGCCGCGGCTTCTGGGGCGCAGCACGCAGACATGGCACGAGAAGCCGTGGCCGAACACGGTCTTGCGGCCGTGATCGACGAGCTTGCCGATCACGAAATGCAGTTGCAGATCGGGGATGGGCTCGGCGGCGTCGCTCTTGATGAAGCCGCCCGCCTCGGCAAAGTTGGTGGTGAGCATGCCGCTGCGCTGCCGCCGCCATTCGCCGATGCCGCGCCACACGCGCGCCGCGCCCGCGAGCGATAAGCCAAAGAGGTCGGTCGCGCCGGGCAGGTCGTACACCAGCACCACGTCGGGGTGGTCGTGCAGATGCGCGCCGACGCCAGGCAGCTCGTGCCGCACGGAAATGCCATGACGGCGCAGCTCGTCGGCCGGCCCGATGCCCGAGAGCATCAACAGCTGCGGCGACTGGAACGCGCCGGCGCACAGCAACACTTCGCGGCGCGCGCGCAGCGTCACGGTCTGCCCGCCCTCGAGCAGTTCCACGCCCACCGCCCGCCTGCCTTCGAGCACGATGCGCGTCACCAGCGCGCCCGTGCGCACCTGCAGGTTGGGCCGGCCGAGGTTGGGCGTGAGGTAAGCCTTGGCAGCGGAGCAGCGCTCGCCGTTCTTGTGCGTGACCTGGTACAGGCCCACGCCCTCTTGCTCGGCGCCGTTGAAGTCAGGATTGGCGGCAAAGCCCGCTTCCTTGGCGGCTTCGACGAAACGCGGGCCAAACGGGTTGGGGCTGCGCAAGTCCATCACGTTGAGTGGGCCGCCGGTGCCGTGGAAGGCGTCGGCACCGCGCTCGTTGTGCTCGCTGCGTTTGAAATACGGCAAGACCTCCTCGTACGACCAGCCGGCGTTGCCCTCGGCTGCCCAGGCGTCGTAGTCGGCGCGGTGGCCGCGCATGTAGATCATGGCGTTGATGGAGCTCGAGCCCCCCAGCACCTTGCCGCGCGGCTGGTAGCCGCGCCGGCCATTGAGCCCGGGCTGTGGCACGGTTTCGAAACCCCAGTTGAGCTGGCGGCTCTTGGCCATGAGCGCAAGCCCAGCCGGGCAGTGGATGAGCACACTGCGATCGGCCGGCCCGGCCTCGATCAGTGTGACCTGCGTGCCTGGGTCTTCGCTGAGCCGCCCCGCCAGCACACTGCCGGCCGAGCCAGCACCGATGATCAAATAGTCGACTTCCGAGGCTTGCATCGATGGACACTCCTACGAGCGTAAAAACAGCAACGAACCTTACCCCAGCCGAGCGCCCCGCCCTGTCGCTCGCGCGCGGCGCCGGATCGGGATTTACCCCGAGTCAGCCTCGCTGCCTCGCCATCCGCCACGCCATCCGAGGGACTCGCCAGGCCTTGCCTTACCATCGCCGGCGCAGCTTTTTCAACGTCGTTTTTTGGAGACCCACATCATGAGCATCACCACCGTCGGCATCATCGGCGCCGGCACCATGGGCAACGGCATTGCACAGACCTGCGCGGTCGCGGGACTGCATGTCGTCATGGTCGACATCTCGGACGCCGCAGTCGCGCGCGGCATGGGCACCATCGCCAACAGCCTCGAGCGGCTGCTGAAGAAGGAGAAAATCAGCGCCGCCGACCGAGACGCAGCGCTGGCGCGCATCCACGGCAGCACCAACTACGACGACCTCAAGGCTGCGCAGCTCGTCATCGAGGCCGCGACCGAAAACCACGAGCTCAAAGTCAAAATCCTCAAGCAGGTCGACGCGCTGCTCGCGCCCGAGGTAATCATTGCCTCCAACACCTCGTCGATCTCCATCACCCAGCTCGCCGCGGCCACCGGCCGGCCCGACCGCTTCATCGGCATGCACTTCTTCAACCCCGTGCCCATGATGGCGCTGGTGGAGATCATCCGCGGCCTGCAAACCAGCGACGCCACGCACGAGGCGGTACAGGCGATGGCGCTGCAGCTCGGAAAAACGCCGATCACGGTGAAGAACTCGCCCGGCTTCGTCGTCAACCGCATCCTCGTGCCCATGATCAACGAGGCTTTCTTTGTGCTCGCCGAGGGGCTGGCTACGCCCGAGGACATCGACGCGGGCATGAAGCTCGGCTGCAACCACCCCATCGGGCCGCTGGCGCTGGCCGACATGATCGGGCTGGACGTGTGCCTGGCCGTGATGGAGGTGTATCTGCGCGAGTTCGGCGACAGCAAATACCGCCCCTGCCCCCTGCTCAAAGAAATGGTCGCCGCGGGCCGCCTGGGCCGCAAAACCGGGCGCGG
>NZ_JAEMQB010000180.1:0-4370 GCF_022759015.1 Tibeticola sp.
GCCGTCGCGCACCAGGCGCTGCACCCGCGCGAGCACGGCCGTCGGTGAGAGGCCCACCTGCTCGGCGAGTTTGAGGTTGGACAGCCGCCCGTCCGCCTGCAGGGCTTGGAGGATGCGGCGGTCGATGCGGTCGATTGAGGTGATGGGGTCAGGGTCCGGATCAGCCCCGACAGGGGACCATTCAGGCAGGGATGAATTTTTCGCTGCTTTGCGGCTTCATTTTGGCAAGAAATTCGGTTTTGGATGCGGATGATGGCGAACATGAACACCATCCTGACGCAAACACCGATGCCCAGCACGCCTGCCCTGCAGCCAAGCCCGAACGCCGCGCAGGGCCCGGCTTTTGCCGCTCTGGCGGCTGAACTGGCGCCGCTCACGCCCTTGCTCGCGGCCCTGGCCGAGCAGGCGCGGGCGCCAGAGGCCGAGATGCTCGCGCCGCTGCTCGAGGAGGCGGCGCTCCTTCCTGAGGCGGCCGCGGCGGTACGCCAGCGCGCCCTGGCCTTGGCCGCGGCTTTGCGCGCGCAGCCGGCGGGCTCCGGCCGCGCGGGTCTGGTGCAGGGGCTGCTGCAGGAGTTTTCACTCTCGTCGCAGGAGGGCGTGGCGCTGATGTGTCTGGCCGAAGCCTTGCTGCGCATTCCCGATGCGGCCACGCGCGACGCGCTGATTCGCGACAAGATCGGCCGCGGGCAATGGCAGCAGCATTTGGGGCGCAGCCCCTCGCCCTTCGTCAACGCTGCGGCCTGGGGGCTGCTGATCACCGGCCGGCTGGTGGCCACGCACAGCGAAGGCGGGCTCAAGGCGGCGCTCGCGCGCATCCTGGCCAAGGGTGGCGAGCCGCTGGTACGCAAAGGCGTGGACATGGCCATGCGGCTGATGGGCGAGCAGTTCGTGCTGGGCCAGACCATAGCCGAGGCGCTGGCACGCGCCCGCACACTCGAGGCGCAGGGTTTCCGCCACTCCTACGACATGCTGGGCGAAGCGGCGCTGACCGATGCCGATGCCGAGCGCTATTTCCAGGCATATGCCGAAGCGATCAACGCCATCGGCGCAGCCGCGCAGGGCCGGGGTGTGCGCGAGCGCGCCGGCATTTCGATCAAGCTCTCGGCGCTGCACCCACGCTACAGCCGATCGCAGCGCGCGCGCGTGCTCAAGGAACTCTATCCGCGCCTGCGCGCACTGGCCCGCTCGGCCCGCGCGCAGGACATCGGCCTCAACATCGACGCCGAGGAAAGCGAACGGCTCGAACTTTCGCTGGAACTGCTCGCGCGCCTGTGCGCCGAGCCGGATTTGGCGGGTTGGGACGGCATCGGCTTTGTCGTGCAGGCGTATCAAAAGCGCAGCCCCGCGGTGATCGACGCGCTCATCGCGCTGGCGCGGCAGCGCGGACAGCGGCTGATGGTGCGGATCGTCAAAGGCGCGTACTGGGATGCGGAGATCAAGCGCGCGCAGCTCGACGGCATGGACGACTATCCCGTCTGGACCCGCAAGACCCACACCGACGTGTGCTACTTGGCTTGCGCGCGGCGCTTGCTGGCTGCACCCGACGCGGTCTATCCGCAATTCGCCACCCACAACGCGCACACCGTCGCTGCGGTCGTGCAGCTCGCCGGCCCTGAAGCCGCACCCGACGCCTATGAGTTTCAGTGCCTACACGGTATGGGCGAGGCGCTGTATGCGCAGGTGGTCGCACCCCCCGAGCGCGGTGGCCTGGGGCGCCCCTGCCGCATCTACGCGCCGGTGGGCACGCACGAAACCTTGCTGGCCTATCTGGTGCGACGGCTGCTGGAAAACGGGGCCAACACCTCCTTCGTGCACCGGCTGGCCGACCCGGCGGTGCCGCTCGAGGACTTGGTGGCCGACCCGGTGGCCGCGGTGCGTGAGGCCGGCGTGCGCGAAGGCGCGATCAGACTGCCCCATGCGCGTATTCCCGCGCCGCCGCAGCTTTATGGCGCGGCGCGGCGCAACTCGGCCGGCTTGGATCTGGCCTGTGAGGCGGCGCTGCATGCGCTGTTACCCGCGTTGCAGGCCGCGTGCGGCGCACCCTGGCGCGCCGAGCCGCTGCTGGCGCAGCCGGTGGCCGATGCGATCGAGGCGGGTGCGCCGGTGCGCAACCCGGCGCGGTCCGGCGAGACGGTGGGCGAGGTGCGCGAGGCCAGCGCCGCCGACATCGACGCCGCGCTACAGGCGGCCGAGCGCTTTGCGCCCGAGTGGGCAGCCGTTCCTGCGGCCGAACGTGCGCGGCGGCTGGAGGCTGCGGCCGATGCGCTCGAAGCCCAGCGGCCGGCGCTGCTGGCGCGCATCGTGCGTGAGGCCGGCCGCACCCTGCCCAACGCGGTGGCCGAGGTGCGCGAGGCGGTGGATTTTCTGCGCTATTACGCCGCCCAGGCGCGCGGATGGGACGCGGCCACCCACGCACCGCTCGGGCCGGTGGTGTGCATCAGCCCGTGGAACTTCCCACTGGCGATTTTTCTGGGGCAGGTGGCCGCGGCGCTGGCAGCGGGCAACCCGGTGCTGGCCAAGCCCGCCGAGCAGACCCCGCTGGTCGCTGCCGAGGCGGTGCGCCTGCTGCACGCTGCGGGGATACCGCGCGCGGCGCTGCAACTGCTGATCGGTGACGGGCGCGTGGGCGCGGCCCTGGTGGCCGATGCGCGCGTGCGCGGCGTGGTGTTCACGGGTTCGACCGAGGTGGCCCGGCGCATCCACCAAACGCTGGCGGCACGGGCGGACGCGGCCGGCGGGCCGATTCCGCTGATCGCGGAAACCGGCGGGCAAAACGCCATGATCGTCGACAGCTCCGCGCTGGCGGAGCAAGTGGTCACCGATGCGGTGACTTCGGCCTTCGACAGCGCGGGCCAGCGCTGTTCGGCGCTGCGCGTGCTGTGCGTGCAGGAGGAGGTGGCCGACACCGTGCTCACCATGCTGCGCGGCGCGATGGCAGCGCTGCGGCTCGGCTCGCCCGAGGCGCTGTCGACCGATGTCGGCCCGGTCATCGACGCCGAGGCGCGCTCGGGCATCGAGCGGCACATCGACGAGATGCGCCGCCGCGGGCACCCGGTTTGGCAAGACCCGGCGGGGGTGGCTGCCGCGCGCGCGCTGCCCGGGTATTACGTGCCGCCGACGCTGATTGAAATCGAGCGTATCGAAGAACTCGAACGCGAGGTGTTCGGCCCCGTGCTGCATGTCCTGCGCTACCCGCGTGAGGCGCTCGACGCGCTGCTCGAGGCCATCCACAGCCGCGGCTACGGGCTGACGATGGGCCTGCACACGCGCATCGATGAGACGATCGCGCAGGTGAGCGCGCGCGCTCGCGTCGGCAACCTGTATGTGAACCGCAACATGATCGGTGCCGTGGTCGGCGTGCAGCCCTTCGGCGGCGAAGGGCTCTCGGGCACGGGGCCGAAGGCCGGTGGGCCGCTGTACCTGCTGCGCTTGCTGGCGCGTCGGCCCGATGGCGCCGCGCGCGATGCCGTGCGTGCTGCAGGGCGGCTGCAGGAGGAATCGACCCACACGCCCCCGGCGCCCCTGCTGGCGCTACAGGCCTGGGCCCAGGGCTCGGGCCGCTCCGATGCCGCCCTGTTGGTCGATGCCTGCGAACGCTATGCGCAAACGACCGCAAGCGGCCTTGGCGTCGAGCTGGTGGGCCCCACGGGAGAGCGCAACACCTACCGCACGCTCGGCCGGCAACGGATCGCAAGCCTCGCTCACACCGAAGCGGACCGACTGCTGCAATTGGCCGCCACGCTCGCCGTCGGCAGCCGCGCGCTCTGGCCCAGCGATGCGGCGGAACTGCGCGCCACACTGCCGCCCGAGGTCCAAGCCCACATCGACCTCGCCGGCGACTGGCTCAGCGCGGAGGCAGCGGCGCTGCCCCCTGACGCCAAAGCGCCCTGCGACGCAGTGCTGCTGCACGCGCCGCGCGCGGCCTGGGCAGGGGTTGCGCAAGCGCTGGCTCAGCGACCCGGCGCCTTGGTGCCGCTGGTCACCGCCGAGCCCGGCGACGCAGCCTTGCCGCTCGAGCGGCTGCTGCTCGAGCGCGCGCTGAGCGTCAACACCGCAGCGGCGGGTGGGAACGCGAGCTTGATGATGCTGGGCTGAGGCGACGCTGATCGACTCGGCAAGAGAGCCGTGCGGGCTTTGAAGAGCGCGCCGCGATCGCCCTCGCGTGCTAAGCTGAAGTCTTGCGCTCAGCCCCACGCTGGGCCGGCCACGAGAGGAGAACCCCATGCCCGGACTGCTGCCCGACGTCGACCGCGACGGCCTGCTCGAATTCTCGGTCGTCTATACCGACCGCGCGCTCAACCACATGTCGCAGCGCTTTCAGGGCGTCATGCGGGACATTTCACGCATCCTCAAGACGGTCTACCACGCGC
>NZ_JAEMQB010000089.1:0-4812 GCF_022759015.1 Tibeticola sp.
CGCGCAGCCAGAGCTTCTCTTCCAGCCCTGTCGCTTCGCTCCTGGCGGCCTTAGCCAAACCGCGCACGGCGCCCCAAGATAAATGCTTCACGGGAATCCTGTCGACATCACGAGGTAATTTCAGACGCGCGATCTGCTCGGGAGTCGCCGACACCGACACCAGGGCGACGGACTCGAAGCCGGCCTCGCGCAAACGAGGGCGATACCGCGAGAGCTGTTCAACGCCCGGCAGCTCGAAGCCCTGTTTGGCCTCGATGATGGCGTGCAGGGCCTTGTCGCACCGCAGCTCGATGTCAGTGAAGCCGCGGTCGTCTCCACTCTTTTGCAGAGCGATGCGCAGGTCCGAGACATCGACAGAGCGTCCCGCAATGGCCTTGACCAAGCGGGCGGCGAAGCATGGGCTCCGTTCCAGCGCCCAGCCCAGCGCGTATGTGGCACTGTTCTCGTCCTTGCCCATGAGTTCGAAGACGTTGCGCGGGAATGCCGAGCGGATGGAGAGGCTCATAGCGCTTAGCGAACGTTCGCAACAGCCCGCCCGCCCCACAGCTGGCGCGCTGCGCCGCCCTGTATATCAATATCCGATATTTGCAATGCCAAGCCTCCGCGAAAACTTTTCAAACAAGCCGGTTTGAAGTTCATGGCTGACAAGTCTATCGACAAGTCGCTGGAAATGCTCGTCGCTGCCGGGGCGCTCATCACCGCAGGGGTGTCACTGCCCGCGGTGTCTGGTGGCGTCGCTCTCGGATTTCAACACTTTAAGGAAACGGCTCGGTCGAGCACCCGGTTTTTGTTGGGTAACGCTGAACCAGTCCCTCGCGCGCCGCGTACCGGCCTCACGCCGTGGGGGCGCGAACGAAGCCAAAACGTTGCGGGGTCAAGGCGCTTTCGATCGGCTGCGGTGTCCACCGGCCGGCTTCCACCGCGGCGGCGGCGCGCCACATGTCGGCGCTGTCGACGAGGCCAAAGCCGAGATCGGTGTGCAGATAGAGCCGTCCGGCCTCGTCGAGCCAGGCGCTGCGTACCGCGCCGGCATCGGCCCCGGTGTGGGCCTGCACCGCCACCGCGTCCGCCTGCGTGGCGTCTGATTGCAGCCGCCAGATCCAGGGTGTGGCTTCGAGGGAGACGTACACGCGCTGCGGCCCGTTTTGGAAGAACCAGCGGCCCGCGGCGTCGGCCTGGTAATTGCGGCCGATGAATTCGATCAGCTTTTCATGCGCAAGCCGCGCGCCCCGTGCCACTGCCGGCCCCGGCGTATCGAGCGTGGGAAACGGGCCGAGCGCTTGGGTGCGGGCGTCACGCATCCACCAGTGTCCGCGCGTATCGAGCCCGAGCCAGCCGTAGCAGTCTGGAACGTTCGGCCACTTGGCCATGGCCTTGATGACGATGTCGTCCATGAACCGATTATGAATGGGCAAGCAGCCAGCCGCCCACCGCGTCGGCCAAGCCGCGCAACTGGCCGCGCGGCCAGGCGCCCGCGGCAAAGCCCACATGGCCGCCACCTTCGGGCTGCCACAGGGTGACATGGCGGCCCGCGTGCTGCGGCTTGGGCAGGCTGTTCCCCGGCACGAAGGGGTCGTTGCGCGCATTGAGCGCGAGCGCTGGCACGCGGATGCGCGCGAGGTGCGGCTTGGCCGAGGCGCGCGCCCAGTAGTCTTCGGTGTTGCGAAAGCCGTGCAGCGGCGCGGTGAACACGTTGTCGAAGGCGTAGAGGTCGCGCGCAGCGCGCAGCGCGGCTTCGTCGAACAGGCCCGGGAACTGACGCAGCTTGGCCAGTGCGCGCGGCTGCATGCTGCGCAAAAACATGCGCGTGTAGACCTGCCGGTTGAAGCCGCGCCCGATCGCGTGGCCCGCTGCGGCGAGGTCGAGCGGCGCGCAGATGGATGCCACCGCCGCGACGACCGCGCCGGCGGCGTCGCCCATCTCCCCGGCCCAGCGCATGAGCGCGTTGCCGCCGAGCGACACGCCGACCGCGAGCACCGGCCCAGCGCCTGCGGCACGCTGCGCGGCCGCGAGGCGGCGCAGGATCCAGTCGATTTCTTCGAAGTCGCCCGAGTGGTAGGCGCGTGGCGCGCGATTGATTTCGCCGCTGCAGCCGCGAAAGTGCGGCACCGCGTAGGCCAGGCCCTGCTCGCGCGCCCAGTCGGCAAAGGCCTCGGCGTAATGGCTGCGCGAGGAGCCTTCGAGGCCGTGGAACAGCACCAGCAGCGGCGCGCCCGACGACCGAGCATGGGTGGCGAAGTCCACGTCGATGAAGTCGCCGTCGGGCGTGTCCCAGCGCTCGCGCCGGTACACCGGCCGCGGGCCGTGCGTGCGGCGGGCCAGCAGCGCACTCCAGATGGTTTGCGCGTGGCCGCCGGGCAGCCACCAGAGTGCTCTGTAATTCATAGCATCAGCCGACCGTTTTACGCTGGGGAACCGCGAAATTTGTCCCAAAAATCCATGGAATCCCAATGGGGCAGGCCAGATGCCGCCACTTCGGGCGCAGCCACATGACGGCCGGCGCTGCCTTGGCGAGGAGCTACTTGAAACGGCGGGAGGAACATGTATCTATGCTACCGTTGCTCATTCTTTGAGAAGCAGGAGTTCGCATGAAACGTTGGTTGCTCACATGGTTTGCGCTGATGACGGCCGCGCTGCTTTCGGGCTGCGGCTACAACGAAATCCAGCGCTTGGATGAGGAGGTCAAGGCTGCTTGGAGCGAGGTGCTCAACCAGTACCAGCGCCGCGCCGATCTCGTGCCCAATCTCGTCGCCACCGTGCAGGGTGAGACTCAGTTCGAGCAGGAGACGCTCACCAAGGTCATCGAGGCACGCGCCAAGGCCACGGCCATCCAGGTCACGCCCGAGACGCTCAACAACGCGGAAGCCTTCCAGAAGTTCCAGCAGGCGCAAAGCGAGCTCGGCAGCGCGCTCAGCCGCCTGCTCGTGGTGGCCGAGCGTTACCCCGAGCTCAAGTCCAACCAGGCCTTCCGCGACCTGCGCGTGCAGCTCGAAGGCACCGAGAACCGCATCACCGTCGCGCGCAACCGCTACATCCAGGCCGTGCAGCGCTACAACACGCTGGTGCGCAGCTTCCCAACCAACCTCACGGCCAAGGTCTTTGGCTACGAGCCCAAGCCCAATTTCACCGTCAGCAACGAGGCGCAAATCAGCACCCCGCCCAAGGTGGACTTCGGTAAGAAGTAAGCCTTTTGGCGCTGTTTTTGGCCGTGTGCCGGCGTGAATCGGGCCTAGTCTGCTATGAATTTTGATGCGTCGCGGGCGGGTTTCTGGTGCGCCTTGTGGTGCCGGTGGCTCGTCGGTCTGGCCTTGCTCGCGGGTGTGGGGGTGCCGTGGGCGCAGCCCCTGCAGCCCGTGCCCGCGCTGGAGGCGCGGGTGGTCGACCTTGCCGAAGTGCTCACGCCCAAGCAGCGCGCCGGGCTCGAGCGCAAGCTCGAAGCCCTCGAGGCCGAACGCGGCGCCCAGGTCGTGCTGTTGCTGGTGCGCACCACCGCGCCCGAAGACATCGCGGCCTACGCCAACCGCATCGGCAACGCCTGGAAGATCGGCCGCGCCGGGGTCGGGGACGGCGTGCTGGTGGTCGTCGCCACCGACGACCGGCGCGTGCGCATCGAAGTCGCCAAGACGCTCGAAGGCGCCATTCCCGACCTCGCGGCCAAGCGCATCATCGACGAAGCCATGGTGCCGCACTTCAAGGCGGGCGACTACTACGCCGGGCTCGACCAGGCGGTCGACCGGCTCGCGGCGCTGATCCGCGGCGAGGCCCTGCCCGCGCCCGAGCCCGCGACGGCCGCGAGCGACGGGCTGGATTGGCAGGAAACCCTGGTGCTGCTCTTCATCATCGTGCCCCTGGTCGCCAGCGTGCTGCGCGCCGTGCTTGGGCCCGTGCTCGGCTTGCTGGCCGGCGCGTCGCTGGCGGGCGTGCTGGCGTTCGCGCTCACCGCGAGTGTGCTGGTCGCCGTGCTCGCCGCCTTCATCGCGGCCGTCTACGGCCTGGTCGTCGGCCGCGGCGGCTTTGTTCCGCTGGGCGGTGGCGGCCCCGGGGGCTTAGGCGGTGGCGGGGGTGGCGGCGGCGGAGGTGGCGGTTTCGGCTCCGGCGGTGGCGGCGACTTCGGCGGCGGCGGGGCCAGCGGCGACTGGTAAGCAACGGCTAAGCAATCTAGGGTGAGCGACATGCCAAGCACCGCAACCGTTTTCGACCGGCCGCCCGGCTTCTGGCAAGCGCTGCGCACCTTGCTGCGCCATCGGCTCGTCCACCCCCGGTGGTCCGAGCGGGTGCTGCCGCCGGAGGCGCTCGAGCGCATCGGCGAGCGCGTGCGTGAGAGCGAACGCCGCCACGGCGGGCAGATTCGCGTGGTGGTCGAAGCCGCGTTGCCGCTCAGTTACCTCTGGCGCCACCTGCGCGACCGCGTGCCGCTGCGCCGCATCGTGCGCGAGCGCGCGCTGATGCTGTTTGGCAAGCTTCGCGTCTGGGACACCGAGCGCAACAACGGCGTGCTCATCTACCTGCTGTTGGCCGAACGCGCGGTCGAAATCCTGGCCGACCGCGGCCTCAACGCCCATGTCAGCGAGGCGCAGTGGCGCAGCGTGCTCGCGCGGCTGTCAGAGGCGCTGGCAGCCCAGCAGTTCGAGCAAGGTCTCACGCAAGCCGTGCAGGAAGTCTCGGCCCTGCTAGAAGCCGCGTTCCCGCCGGTGCAGGGCACAACGCCCGTGAACGAGCTTCCCGATGCGCCGCTGCGCCTCTGAGGTCGACAGCGTTGTTCGGGTTGGCGCCTGCGGGCTTCAGCCTGCTGTCGGCGCCGGGGGCGAGCCG
>NZ_JAEMQB010000091.1:0-12590 GCF_022759015.1 Tibeticola sp.
CGAGCGCTTCGAGATCCGCCGTGGCTCCGGCGGCCGGGGACGCTGGTCGGGCGGTGACGGCGCGGTGCGGGCCGTGCGCTTCCTCGCGCCCATGACGGCGAGCATCCTCAGCAACGGCCGCGTGTACCCGGCGTTCGGTCTCGCGGGTGGCGCCAGCGGCGCGCCCGGGCTCAACCGCGTGCTGCGCGCCGACGGCCGGGTGGAAGCCCTCGGCCACATCGACAGCGTGGCGATGGCGAGCGGCGACGTGTTCGAGGTCCACACCTCAGGCGGCGGTGGATTTGCTCCTGAAACGTGAGCGTAGCTGCCCGATTTCACGCCGGCGTCCCAGCAGAAAAGGCAAAAAAACACCCGCCTGGGCGGGTGTTTCGGAGGCGAGCCGACGCGCGCGGGGCGCACAGGCTCTGGGGCGGCTGAATTACTACTTCTTGGCCGCGCTTGCCGCAGGGGCGGCGGCAGACGCCTTGGCTTGCTTGGCTTCGGCCTTGGCTTTCTTCTCTTCGGCCTTGGCTTTCTTCTCTTCGGCCTTGGCTTTCTTCTCTTCGGCCGCTGGGGCCTTAGCCTCTTCCTTGGCTTTCTTGTCGACTTTGGCTTTCTTGTCGTCGGCAGCGGCGGCCTTGGCATCGGTCTTCGCCGGCTTGGCCTCTGCCTTGGCCGGCGCGCCCGGGTAGGCGGCGCCGTTGACCGTCAGGCCGGCTTCGGAGAGCTTGGCGGCACTCGTCTCGCCGATGCCTTTGACACGAGAGACGAGGTCGTTCCAGTCCTTGAACGGACCCTTCTTGCGTTCCTCGATGATCTTGGCCGAAATCGCCGGCCCGATGCCTTTGACGCTGTCGAGGTCGGCGGCACTGGCTTTGTTCACGTCCACGGCCGCGAAAGCCGACATCGCATACAACATGGCCAGGATGGCCAGGATTTTCTTCAACATGCTTGCTCCTTCGGGTTGGAAACCCGGCGACATACCGGGTTCACCTAGATTAACGGAACACCGTGATTGCGCGTTGACCGTCTGCGCCCACGTGCGTTGTGTCAAAGTTCCTCAACCCGTCGCGGCGGATAGCTGTCCCAGGCCTGGCAGCCCGGGCAATGCCAGTGGTGCTCGCGGGCTTCGAAGCCGCATGCGGCGCAGCGGTAACGCTCCAGAGGTCGAACCGCCTGGTCGAGCGCGCGCTGCACCAGCGGGTGGCATTGCTCGTGCTCGAGCTTTTCCCCGGCGATCCAGCGGCTTGCCGCGATCAGCGAGGGCGTGTGTTCCAGGTGTTCGACGTAGGCCTGCCGCGCGCGTGCTTCGTCGCCCAGCACGTCCTGGTTCAGCGCCACGAGGGCCTCGAGCAAATCGATGGACGGATGCGCCTGATACAGCGCGCGCAAGCGCTCGGCGGCTTCCGGGACCTGGCCGCAACCCCGGGCCGCGGCAACGGCTGCCTGAGCCGCCAGTGGGGCTGCGGAGGGGACACGCCGAAACAGATCGAGCAGCGCTTCCCAGGCTTCCGTGGGCCGCCCTTCGCGCAGCAGCAATTGGATTTGGTCGAGGCGGGGGCGCGCCGCCTGGGGCGCGATCCGTTGGGCTTCGCTCAGCAGGCGGTGGGCATCTGCAGTGCGGCCTTCGGCCAGCGCCTCGGCGGCCAATTCACACGTGTGGTGGGCCCGGCGCGTTTGAAAGCTCCCGAGCCCCGTGCCTTCGAGGGACTCGGCCATCGCCGCCGCGCGGGCCCATTCGCGCGTGCGCTCGTAAATCGCAAGCCGCCCGAGCCGCGCTTGCGCTTGCAAAGGGCTGCCGTCGAGTGCGGCAAAGGCTTCTTCGGCACGATCGAGCAGCCCGGCCTTCAGGAAGTCCAGTGCCAGCGCATGGCGCGCACGCTGGCGGTCGGCCTCGGACAGGTCGCCGCGTGCCAGCAGATGTTCGTGAACCCGAACCGCACGTTGGTATTCGCCGCGCCGCCGGAACAGGTTGCCCAAGGCGAAATGCAGCTCGGACGTGTCCGGGTCGTCACGGACCGCCTCGATGAAGGCATCGATGGCCTGGTCCTGCTGCTCGTTGAGCAGGTGGTTGAGTCCTTTGAAATAGGCTTTCGGTGCCCGCTGCCCCTCCAGCCGCAGCTGCTTGAGGTCCAGTCGCGACGCGAGCCAGCCCAGTGCGAAGACCAGCGGCGCCGCGATCAGCAGCAAGATGGGGTCAATGGTCATGAACGCGCTCGACGTCGGGCGGGGTGGGGGTCGGTGCAGAGGCCGGGGCCGACGCCGCACGGTGCCGCGCAGCCGCCCGGCGCTGGCGCCACCAACGCGGAACCATACCGACGGCACCCACGATCACGCCGACCGTGAAGGCGCTGAACACCACGAGCACCATCGGCGCCTGCCATTGATGACCAAAGAAGAAGTGGACGTTGACTTCCTGCGCGTTGTTGAGCGCGAAGGCAAACAGCGTGAAGAACAGCGCCGCGTTGACCAGCCAGCGCAGGACTCGAAGCGCGGTTTTCATCGAGAAAGGCCGTCAGTCGGTGGTGGAGCCTGCACGCGCCGGAGTGGACTTGGCCAGCGTCGGATCCACCCCTTCGCGCAGCGCTTTACCGGGTCGGAAATGCGCCACGCGGCGCTCCGGAATCTGCACCTCGGCGCCCGAGCGCGGGTTGCGGCCGATGCGCGGCGCGCGGCGATGGACGCTAAAGCTGCCGAAACCGCGGACTTCGATGCGGTGTCCCCGCACCAGCGCATCCGTCATGGCATCGAGCAGGGTGCGCACGGCCGCTTCGGCGTCGCTTTGGGTCAAATGTTCGAAGCGGGCTGCGAGGTTTTCGACGAGATCGGAACGGGTCATGAGCAGCGCACCAGGAAGGATCGGTCCATAAAAAAGAGACTTCCGCCGAGTTTAGGACAACATCTGTGTGCGTTGCCCGGGCGGAAGTCCGGTGAGTGCGCGGGATGGGGGTGCTGCACCCGGCAGCAGGTCCATCCCGCGGTGGAGCCCGCGTTTAGGGCAACGCTGAACAAGTCCCTCGCGCGTTGCGCATCCCGGCTGCGGGCGGTCTGGGTCGTTGCAAATCCTCGCCATAGCTGCGGCTATGGCTGCGGTTTGCGCCTCGCATCCCATCCCGCGGCCGCTCGCGCACCATCGCGGGAACTGATTCAGCGTCGCCTTAGCGGGCGGCCCATCAGCTCTTGTCGCTGCCGGCGTTTTCCATCTTCGCGCGCAGCAAAGCGCCCAGGTTGGTCGTGCCTGCGCTCTCGCGCGACGACTGCTGACTGAGCGACTGCATGGCTTCTTGCTGCTCGGCCAAGTCCTTCGCCTTGATCGAGAGCTGGATGTTGCGCGTCTTGCGGTCGATGTTGGTGATGACGGCGGTGACTTCGTCGCCTTCCTTGAGCACGTTGCGCGCGTCCTCGACACGGTCGGCCGAGATTTCGCTGGCGCGCAGGTAGCCCACGACGTCCTGGCCCAGATCGATCTCGGCGCCGCGAGCGTCCACCGACTTCACCTTGCCCGTCACGACCGAGCCCTTGTCGTTGACCGACACGAAGGTCGTGAACGGATCGGAGTCGAGCTGTTTGATGCCCAGCGAAATGCGCTCACGCTCGACATCCACGCCGAGGACGATCGCTTCGACTTCCTGGCCCTTCTTGTAGTTGCGCACGGCCACTTCGCCCGGCTCGTTCCACGACAGGTCGGACAGATGCACCAGGCCGTCGATGCCAGCGGCCAGGCCGATGAAGATGCCGAAGTCGGTGATCGACTTGATCGGACCCTTGACACGGTCGCCGCGCTTGGTGTTTTGCGCGAATTCCTGCCACGGGTTGGCCTTGCACTGCTTCATGCCCAGGCTGATGCGGCGCTTGTCCTCGTCGATGTCGAGCACCATGACTTCGACCTCGTCGCCGAGCGACACCAGTTTGTTGGGCGCGACGTTCTTGTTGGTCCAGTCCATCTCCGAGACGTGCACCAGGCCTTCGATGCCGGGCTCGAGCTCGACGAACGCGCCGTAGTCGGCGATGTTCGTGACCTTGCCGAAGATGCGGGTGCCGGCCGGATAGCGGCGGGCAACGCCATGCCAGGGGTCGTCGCCGAGCTGCTTGAGGCCCAGCGAGACCCGGTTCTTCTCGGTGTCGAACTTGAGGATCTTGGCCGTGATTTCCTGACCCGGCTGAACCACCTCGCTCGGGTGGCGCACGCGGCGCCAGGCCATGTCAGTGATGTGCAGCAGGCCGTCGATGCCGCCGAGATCCACGAAAGCACCGTATTCGGTGATGTTCTTGACCACGCCCTGAACGATGGCACCTTCCTTGAGGGTCTCCATCAGCTTGGCGCGCTCTTCGCCCATCGAAGCCTCGATCACCGCGCGACGCGACAGCACGACGTTGTTGCGCTTGCGGTCGAGCTTGATGACCTTGAACTCCATCGTTTTGTTCTCATACGGCGTGAGGTCCTTGACCGGACGCGTGTCGACGAGGGAGCCGGGCAGGAAGGCGCGGATGCCGTTGACCATCACGGTCAAGCCGCCCTTGACCTTGCTCGTGGTCGTGCCGGTGACGAATTCGCCGGTCTCGAGCGCTTTTTCGAGCGCCATCCACGAAGCGAGGCGCTTGGCGGTGTCACGGCTGAGGACGGTGTCGCCGTAGCCGTTTTCGGGGGCCACGATGGCCACCGAGACGAAGTCGCCGACCTGGACTTCGAGTTCGCCCTTGTCGTTCTTGAATTCCTCGATGGGCACATACGCCTCGGACTTCAGCCCGGCGTTGACGACGACGAAGTTGTGCTCGATGCGCACGACTTCGGCGGTGATGACTTCGCCCGGGCGCATTTCAGTGCGCTTGAGGGATTCTTCGAAAAGGGCGGCAAAAGATTCAGACATGGAGTTTCCTGATGCACGAGCAGGTTTTACGGAAGCAAAAGGCCCCGTTTGCAAGGCTGTTCGTGACTGTTGTTTGCGGAGGGTCCCGCGGTTGGGTTGAAGAAACCACGCCACCGGTGCGCATCGCGCGAGGAGAATGACGTGGACCGGAAAAAGAGCCAGCCCAGGAGGCCGGCTCAGGAAGCCGCGAGGCAATCGCCAAACGGCAACCGTTCTTGCCACCAGGCCAACACCCGTTCGACCGAAGCCTCGACCGTGAGGGTGGAGTTGTCCAGCAGCAATGCGTCGTCGGCGGGCTTCAAGGGCGCGGCGCTGCGAGACATGTCCCGCGCGTCCCGCGCCTGAAGGTCGGCCAAAACGGCGTCTAGTGTAGTCGAAACGCCCTTGGAAATCAATTGTTTATAGCGGCGCTCGGCCCTTTGTTCGGCGCTGGCCGTCAAAAAAACCTTCAGCGTCGCATCGGGGAAAACGACCGTGCCCATGTCGCGTCCGTCGGCGACCAGACCGGGAAGGCGGCGAAAGTCGCGTTGCAGCTGCAGCAGCGCGGCGCGCACCGCCGGCCATGCGGCGACTTTGGACGCGTCGCGGCCGATGGCCTCGGTGCGCAGGTCTGCGCTCACATCCTCACCCCGAAGCAAGACACGCTCGCCTTGAAATTCGACGTCCAGTGCGCGTGCGAGCGCAGCGATCGCTTCCGTCTGGGCTTCTTCGACGGCCAGACCCGCACGCTGTGCGGCCAGAGCGGTGAGTCGGTACAGCGCGCCCGAGTCGAGCCAGTGGTAGCCCAGGCGCTCGGCCAGGGCGGCTGCGAGCGTGCCCTTGCCCGAGGCGGTCGGCCCGTCGATACACAGCACCGGGATGGCGCCGGGTTGGGCCTCGACGACTTGGAACAGCGTTTCGAAATAATCCGGAAAGGTCTTGGCGACGCACTTGGGGTCGAGGATCCGCACGGGCTGGGCGGCCGGGTTGAACGCGGCGAGCGAAAAGCACATGGCCATGCGGTGGTCGTCGTAGGTCCGGATGCAGGCCGCGCGCCACGCCTCCTCAGCCAGGGGATGCACGCGCAGCAGGTCCGCGCCTTCTTCGACGCGCGCGCCCAGCCGGCGCAGTTCCTGAGCCATGGCCGCGATGCGGTCGGTCTCTTTCACGCGCCAGCTGCCGATGTTGCGCAACGTCGAGGGGCCGTCGGCAAAGAGTGCGAGCACGGCCAGCGTCATCGCGGCGTCGGGAATGGCGATGCAGTCGAGGTCGATCGAGCGCAGCGGCCACGCACCGCGCGACACCCGCAGATCATTGGGCCCGCTCTCGACCTGCGCGCCCATGAGGCGTGCCGCGTCGACGAAGCGGATGTCTCCCTGAATCGAGGCCGCACCGACGCCCTGGATATGGACCGGCCGCTCGGCCGTCGCAGCGATCGCGCCCAAGGCGATGAAGTACGAGGCCGACGACGCATCGGCTTCGACGTGAATTTCGCCCGGCGTGCGGTAGGCGCTCGCCGCGGGCACGGTGAAGCGCGACCAGCCTTCGCGCCGTACCTGCACGCCGAAACGCTCGAGCAGGTTCAGAGTGATTTCGATGTAGGGGCGTGAAATCAGCGTGCCGGTGACCTCGAACACCACGTCGCTCTCGGTGCTCAGCAGGGGGGCGGCGAGGAGCAGCGCGGTCAGGAACTGGCTCGAGACGTCCCCGCGCACGCGGATGGGTTGCTGCACTTGGCGCGCGCGTGGCCGGCCGATCCGCAAGGGGGGGTAGCCCTCCTGGCCGAGATATTCGACGCTGCAGCCGATCTGGCGCAGCGCGTCGACGAGGTCGGCGATCGGGCGCTCGTGCATGCGCGGCACGCCGCTGAGTTCGAAGTCGCCCCCCAAGACAGCCAGCGCGGCGGTGAGCGGGCGCATCGCCGTTCCGGCGTTGCCGAGGAAGAGCTTGGCCGGGCTGCGGGGCGCCTGCCCGCCGAGGCCAGTCACCCGGACGGTGTGTGCGTCTTCGGCTTCGACGCCGCAGCCGAGCGTGCGCAGCGCGTCGAGCATGACCCGGGTGTCGTCCGAGTCGAGCAGGTCGCGGATGCGGGTGGTACCCGCGCTGAGTGCAGCCAGCAGCAAGACGCGGTTCGAGATGCTCTTCGAGCCGGGCAGTTGGACCGTGCCCCCGGCCGAGCGCAGGGGCGGAAGATCGAGAAATTCGGTGGTGTACATGCGCGTGGAATCCGGGTGGGCCGGCGACGGTTCGCGGTCCGCTCCGTCAGAAATGCGGCTTGCCCGAGCTGATGCGCCAGTGGGCGCGGGCTTGACTGGCCGTGCCGATGAGCTTTTCGAGGGTTTCTCCGTCACCGGCGGCGATGGCTTGCTCGAATGCTTCGAGGGCGCCGCGGAAGGCCTGCGCTTGGCGCAGCAACTCGCTCCGGTTGGTCAGCAGAATGTCGCGCCAGACTTTGGGGTCGCTGGCGGCAATGCGGGTGAAATCCCGAAACCCCGGCCCGCCGAGCGACAGCAATTGCGCGGCCTGGGCCTGGCCCAAGATGCCGTTCATCAAGGCAAAGGCCAGCACATGCGGCAGGTGGCTCACAGCGGCAAAAGCGGCATCGTGGGCGTCGGGTGACATCTCACTGACGTGCGAGCCTATGGCCTTCCAGACGGCATGGGCGCGCTGAAGCTGATGGGTACGGGTGCGTTCGATCGGTGTGAGGATGACCTGACGATCGCGGTAGAGGTCCGGGTCGGCGTTTTCGATGCCGCCGCGCTCGAGGCCGGCAATCGGATGCGCAGGCACGAAGCTGCCGACTTGCTCGCGCAGCACCTCGCGCGCGGCCTGCACGACACCGGCCTTGGTCGAGCCCACGTCCATGATCAGCATCTCGGGCGTGAGGATGTGCCGGATGGCCTTCAGGGTGGCCTCGGTGGCCGCCACGGGGACGGCAATCAGCACCAAATCTGCGCCCGAGACGGCCAGCAGCGCGGAAGGGGCTTCGACGTCGATGACGCCCAACTGGCGCGCGCGCTCGGTCGTCGAGGGCGACTTGCTGTAGCCGACCACACGCCGCACCAGCCCGGCGCGCTTGAGCGCCAGCGCAAAAGACCCGCCCATGAGGCCGCAGCCGATGAGCCCCAACTGTTCGAACATGGCGGTCTGGCTCATGGCGCTCAGGTTTCGCTGACGGGGTAAGCACCCAGCATTTTGTAGAAGGCGCAGAGGCTTTGAAGTTCCTCCAGAGCTCGGGCGACATGCGGCTCGCTCGGATGGCCGGCGAGGTCGATGTAGAAGTAATACTCCCACTGCCCGGACTTGGCCGGACGCGACTCGAAGCGCGTCATCGAGACGCCGTGCTTCTTGAGGGGCACGAGCAGGTCGTGCACCGCGCCGGGGCGGTTCGGGACCGAGACGATCAGGCTCGTGCAGTCCTTGCCGCTCGCGGGCGGCATGGCCATGGTTTGCGGCAGGCAGATGATGGCAAAGCGGGTGCGGTTGTAGGCCTCGTCCTGAATCGCGTGCGCGACGATGTGCAGCGCGAACTGGCCTGCGGCGCGCTCGCTGGCCAGGGCGGCGTAGGCCGGGTTTTCGGCTGCCAGTCGTGCGCCCTCGGCGTTGCTCGAGACGGCGCGGCGCTCGGCATGCGGCAGATGCTGGCTGAGCCAGTTCTGGCACTGAGCCAAGGCCTGTGGATGCGACAGCACGACCTCGATGCCGTCGAGCGAATTGACTTGGCGCAGCAGGTTGTGCCGCACCAAGAGACTGATTTCCCCAACGATGTGTACGGGCGAGCGCAGGAACAGGTCGAGCGAGCGCGCCACCACGCCTTCGGTCGAGTTCTCCATGCCCACGACGCCGAACTGCGCGGTGCCCGCAGCGGTGGCGTGGAACACCTCGTCGAAGCTCGAACAGTAAATCAGGTTGGCCGCGCTGCCGAAGTATTCGATGGCGGCCTGCTCGGTGAAGGTGCCCTCGGGGCCAAGCACGGCGACGCGCTGCGGCGTCTCGAGCGCCAGGCAGGCCGACATGATTTCGCGCCAGATCGCAGCCACATGCTGATTGAGCAGCGGCCCGGGGTTGGCCGCCTGGACCTTGGCGATGACCTGGGCAACCCGGTCGGGCCGGAAGAACGGCGAGCCTTCGGCACGCTTGATTTCACCGACTTGTTCGGCGACCCGGGCGCGCTGGTTGAGCAGGTCGAGCAGCTGCTGGTCGATCGCGTCGATCTGCTGCCGCAGGGCCGCGAGCGCTTCGGACTGGATGGGGGTTTGAGCCATGGAGAGGGGTCTTGTGGCGACGTTCAGGCCTGAGTGCGCTCGAATTCGCGCATCCAGTCCACCAAGGCCTGCACACCGGCCAGCGGCATGGCGTTGTAAAGGCTGGCGCGCAGCCCGCCGACCGATTTGTGGCCCTTGAGCTGCAACAGCCCCCGGGCCTCGGCCCCGGCCAGGAAACGCGCGTAGGCGGCGCCATCGGGACCGGGCTCGCGCAAGAAGAAGGGCACGTTCATGCGCGAGCGATGCGCGCGATCGACGGGGTTGTAGAACACCTCGGAGCGGTCGATCGCGTCGTAGAGCAACTGCGAGCGGGCGATGGCGCGCTGCTCCATGGCGGCGACGCCACGCGCATCACCCTCGCGCTGGCGCTGGATCCACTGGAAGGTCAGGCCTGCGATGTAGATGGCGTAGGTCGGCGGCGTGTTGAACATCGAGCCATTGTCGGCGACGGTGCGATAGTCGAAGGCGCTCGGGCAGATCGCCAAAGCATGTCCCAGCAGGTCTTCGCGCACGATGACGAGCGTGAGCCCGGCCGGGCCGATGTTCTTCTGCGCGCCGCCAAAGGCCAATCCCACCCGCTGCCAGTCGATTGGCCGCGAGAGCACATGTGAGGAAAAGTCGATCACCAGCGGCGCGTCGCTGCCAAGGGCGCGCAGGTCAGGCAGCTCGTGGAATTCGACACCGTGGATGGTTTCGTTGCTGCACAGGTGCAGGTAGCTCGCGCCGCGGCTCAGGCGCCAGCTGGCGGGATCGGGGATGGTTGTGAAGCCGCTGTCGGCGCTGCTGGCCGCGAGCTGGGCGTGGCAGTATTTCTGCGCTTCCTTGTGCGACTTCTGGCTCCAGGCGCCGGTGACGACGAAATCGACCGTGCCGCCGCGCGAGAGGTTCATCGGCACGATGGCGTTTTCCGCCAGGCCGCCGCCCTGCATGAACAGGATGCGAAAGTGCTCTGGCACCGCGAGCAGTTCGCGCAGGTCAGCTTCGGCCTGCGCGCAAATGCTCATGAACGCCTTGCCGCGATGGCTCATCTCCATCACGCCCATGCCGCTGCCGTGCCAGTCGAGCATTTCGGCCGCGGCCTGCGCCAACACCTCCTCGGGCATGGTGGCGGGGCCGGCGGAGAAGTTGTAAGGGCGACTCATGAGCAATTTAGCTTCAATTCCGGGCTTTGCCGGCGTGAAATATACGTTCTTTGCTATCAAAAAAGGAATTTCAGGCGCGGAGTGCCGCCTTTACCCATTTTCCGGTGCCGGCTCGTCGGCCGATGCGAGGGGCGCGGCATCGTTTTCCACGATGCGCTGCAGGCCGATCAGCTTCGCGCCCGGATCGAGCGCGATCAGGGTGACGCCCTGCGTGGCCCGACCCATCTCGCGGATTTCGGAAACCCGCGTGCGCACGACCACGCCGCGGTCGGTCACGAGCATGATTTCGTCGTCAGAACGCACCAGCGTGGCTGCCACCACTTTGCCGTTGCGCTCGGATTGCTGGATGGCGATCATGCCCTTGGTGCCGCGGCCGTGTCGGGTGTATTCGCTGATGGGCGTGCGCTTGCCGTAGCCGTTTTCGGTCGCAGTCAACACGCTTTGCGTCTCGTCTTCGGCCACCAGCATCGCGATGACGCTTTGGCCTTCTTCGAGCATCATGCCGCGCACACCGCGGGCGTTGCGGCCCATCGGGCGCACGTCGTTCTCGTCGAAGCGCACGGCCTTGCCGCCGTCGGAGAACAACATCACATCGTGATGTCCATCGGTGAGCGCGGCACCGATGAGGTAGTCCCCCTCATCGAGGTCGATCGCAATGATGCCGGCCTTGCGCGGGTTCGAGAATTCGTCGAGCGGCGTCTTCTTCACCGTGCCCATGCGCGTGGCCATGAACACATAGTGGTCTGCCGGGAAGCTGCGGAACTCGCCGGTGAGCGGCAGCACCACGGTGATTTTTTCGCCTTCGGCCAGCGGGAACATGTTGACGATGGGCCGGCCGCGCGAGCCGCGTGAGCCCGAGGGCACCTCCCACACCTTGAGCCAGTACAGCCGCCCGCGGTTGGAGAAGCACAGGATGTAGTCGTGCGTGTTGGCGATGAAGAGCTGCTCGATCCAGTCGTCTTCCTTCGTCGCCGTGGCCAGCTTGCCGCGCCCACCGCGCTTCTGGGCGCGGTATTCCGAGAGCGGCTGGCTCTTGATGTAGCCGGTGTGGCTGAGCGTGACCACCATGTCGGTCGGGGTGATCAGGTCCTCGGTGGAGAGGTCTTGCGCGCTATGCTCGATCTCGCTGCGGCGCGCGCCGAGCTTGGTCTGGCCGAACTCCTGCTTGAGCGCGGTGAGTTCGTCGCCAATGATGGCGGAGACGCGCTCGGGCCGCGCCAGGATGTCGAGCAGGTCGTCGATCTGCGCCATCACCTCTTTGTATTCGGCGACGATCTTGTCCTGCTCCAGCCCGGTGAGGCGCTGCAGCCGCATCTGCAGGATTTCCTGCGCCTGCGTTTCCGAGAGGCGGTACAGGCCGTCGGCCTGCATGCCGTAGGCGCGATCCAGGCCGTCGGGGCGGTAGTCGTCGGCGTTGACCGTGCCGCCGTCGGCCTTGGCGCGGGTGAGCATCTCCCGCACCAAGGCGCTGTCCCAGGCGCGCTGCATCAGCTCGGCTTTGGCCACCGGCGGGGTGGGCGACTCGCGGATGATCCGGATGAACTCGTCGATGTTGGCCAGCGCCACCGCCAGGCCCTCGAGCACATGGCCGCGCTCGCGCGCCTTGCGCAGCTCGAACACTGTGCGCCGGGTGACGACCTCGCGCCGGTGCTCGAGGAACACGACGATCAGGTCCTTGAGGTTGCACAGCCGCGGCTGGCCGTCCACCAACGCCACCATATTGATGCCGAAGGTGTCCTGCAGTTGCGTGTGCTTGTAGAGGTTGTTGAGCACCACCTCGGGCACTTCGCCGCGCTTGAGTTCGATCACCAGCCGCATGCCGGACTTGTCGGACTCGTCCTGGATGTGGCTGATGCCCTCGATCTTCTTCTCATGCACCAGCTCGGCCATGCGCTCTTGCAGCGTCTTCTTGTTGACCTGGTAGGGCAGCTCATCGACGATGATGGCCTGGCGCTGGCCCTTATCGATGTCTTCGAAATGGCACTTCGCGCGCATCACCACCCGGCCGCGGCCGGTGCGGTAGCCGTCCTTGACGCCGTTGATGCCATAGATGATGCCCGCGGTGGGAAAGTCCGGCGCTGGAATGATCTCCATCAACTCGTCGATGGTCGCCTCAGGGTGGCGCAGCAGGTGCAGGCAGGCGTCCACCACTTCGTTGAGGTTGTGCGGCGGAATGTTGGTCGCCATGCCCACCGCAATGCCCGCCGAGCCGTTGACCAGCAGATTGGGCAGCTTGCTCGGCAGCACCAGCGGCTCGCGCTCGCTGCCGTCGTAGTTGGGGCCGAAATCGACGGTTTCCTTGTCGATGTCGGCGAGCATCTCGTGCGCGATCTTCGAAAGCCGAATCTCCGTGTAGC
>NZ_JAEMQB010000138.1:0-17821 GCF_022759015.1 Tibeticola sp.
GGCGCGCAATGGCTGTGGGACGCCTGGGGCCGGCGCTGGCCCGAGCGGCTGGAGGCCACACCGGCGCAACGCGCGATGCTCGAGCGCGTGGCGCGCTGGTCCACGCTGCCGCCACCGCCGGCTTCGGGCTGGCTGCCCGGCTTGCGGCGCCAGTTCCTGCGGCTGGGCGCGGGGCTGTTTCTCGTCGCCGATCATCTGCGCGACCTGCTGGCCCTCGTCGGGCAGCTGGCGCTCGACCTGCTGGCGCTGCTGCGTGCGCCGCGCATGGGGCCCTGGCGCGATGTGTCGGGCCATCTCTATCGCATCGGGGCGACGGCCTTGCCGATCACCGCGCTGGTGGGCTTTCTGATTGGCGTGGTCTTGGCCTATCTGACCTCGCAGCAGCTCAAGCTCTTTGGGGCAGAAACCTTCATCGTCAACATCTTGGGCCTGTCGCTGATTCGCGAGCTCGGGCCGGTGCTCGCTGCGGTGCTGATCGCGGGGCGGTCGGGATCGACCATCACGGCGCAGATCGGCGTGATGCGCATCACCGAGGAAATCGACGCGATGCGGGTCATGGGCATTGCGCGCGGCTTTCGGCTCGTGATGCCGCGGGTGCTCGCGCTCGCCGTGGCGATGCCGCTCTTGACGCTGTGGACGACGATCGCCGCGCTGATCGGGGGGATGCTGGCCGCCGAAGTGGCCTTGGGGTTGAGCCCCGCTTATTTCATCAGCAACCTGCCGCGCGCGGTGCAGGCGAGCAATCTCGGGCTGGCGATGGGCAAGTCGCTGGTGTTTGGCGTGCTCATCGCGCTGGTGGGTTGCCACTACGGGCTGCGGGTGAAACCCAACACCGAGAGTCTGGGCGCAGGCACCACGGCTTCGGTCGTGACTTCGATCACGGTCGTGATTTTGGTCGATGCGCTGTTCGCCGTGCTGTTCAAGAACGTTGGCATCTGAGCGCCCATGAGCCCCGTCATCGATCCCGTCGTCCAAATCCGCGGCCTGTGGTCGGTGTTCCACGCGGGCGGCGAGGATGTGGTGGTGCACCGCGACCTCGATCTCGACATCGCGCGCGGCTCCCTCGTGTCCATCGTCGGCGGATCGGGCTCGGGCAAGACCGTCTTGTTGCGGCAGATCTTGGGCCTGGCCACGCCCGCGCGCGGCACGGTGACGGTGCTCGGCGAGCCTGCGTCGCGCCTGGCGCGCGCCGGGGCGGCGACGCGGGTGGGCATGCTCTTTCAGCACGGCGCGCTGTTCTCGGCCTTCAGCGTGCTGGACAACATCGCGCTGCCGCTGCGCGAGTTGCGTGCCTTCCCCGAGACGCTGGTGCGCGAGGCGGCGCTGGTCAAGCTGTGCATGGTGGGGCTGTCGGAGCGCGACGCGCACAAAATGCCCGCGGAGCTTTCGGGCGGCATGATCAAGCGTGTGGCGCTGGCGCGCGCGCTCATCATGGACCCGCCGCTGCTGCTGCTCGACGAGCCGACCGCTGGCCTCGACCCGGGCAGCAGCGACGCGTTTTGCGGCTTGCTCGCGAGCCTGCACCGCGAGTTGGGACTCACGGTGGTCATGGTCACGCACGATCTCGACACCATCTTTGAACTCAGCACCCAGATTGCGGTCGTTGCCGACAAACGCATCGTCGTTTCTGGCCCGCCGCAAGAAGTGCTTGCCTTCGACCACCCCTTCGTGCACGATTTTTTCTTTGGCGGCCGCGGGCGCCGCGCCATGACCCTGCTGCGCGAGCGTGGGCTGAGCGTCGCAGCGCCCCCCGCAAGCGCTGCCTCCGCGCCCGACCTTCTGGCACCCCGCTGACCCATGGAAAACAAAGCCCACGCCCTCGCTGCCGGTGCCTTCGTCCTGTTGTTGACGCTGCTTTTGGGCGCCATGGCCTGGTGGCTCACCCGCGATGGTGGGCTGCAGAGGGTCTATGAGATCAGCTCACCCAACCCCGTGACCGGCCTCAACGTGCAGGCGGCCGTGCGGCTCAAGGGCGTTCCTGTGGGGAAAGTCACCGCCATCGCGTTCGATCCCAAAGTGCCGGGCAACGTGCTCGTGCGCATCAGCGTCGATGCCGGCACACCGATTACCCGCTCGACCTGGGCCACGCTGGGCTACCAGGGCGTGACGGGCATTGCCCACATCGCGCTCAACGATGATGGAACGTCCCAAGAGCCGCTGACCTCCGAGGACGGGCCGCCGCGCATTCCGCTGCGCCCCGGCCCGGTCGGGCAGGTCCTCGACGAAGGCCAGCGCCTGCTCGGGCAGCTCCAGGAAGCGGCGACCCGGCTCAACGCTTTGTTGGCACCGCAAAACCAGCAAGTCCTGATCCGTGCCGTCGAAAACGCCGGCGCAGCCGCCCAAGGGGTGCAGCAACTCGCGCTCGGCCTGCAGCGTGAAGTCCCGCCGCTGGCGCGCGCGGGCAGCGAGAGCCTGCAGTCCTTGCGCCTCACGCTCGACGAAACCCGCCAGGCCGTTGCCCAGGTGCGCGGTGCGGTCGATCGTTTGACGGCGCCCGGCGGCCCGGTCGAGCAGATCGGGCGCGGTGCCGAGGCCCTGGCTTCGAGCGCGCAGACGCTCCAAGCCGAAACCCTCCCCCAGTTGCACCGCAGCGGTGCCGAGGCCGAACGCGCCGCGCGCGCGTTTGCGCGGGCTGCAACCGCACTGACCGACAACCCACAGGCCCTCGTCTGGGGTACGGCGCCGCCGCCCCCCGGCCCGGGTGAGCCCGGCTACCCGCCGCCAGGCGCTGCCGTGCCACCGCGTGATCCGAAATCCGGCGGTTGAGCGCCGAACCGAGTGAAGTTCAAAAATGAGAGCATCTAAGCCCGATTTCATGCCGGCGATCCTGCGATTTGGCTGGATTTTTCTGCTGCTCGTGGGCTGTGCGGCCCTGCCCGGGCCGGCCCCGCGCCCGAGCACCTTCGATCTTGGGCCTAGTCCCACCGGAGCGGCCGCGACGGCCAAGCCCCAGGCCGAGCCGCCGCTGGCACTGGCCACGCCCGACGCCGCGCCGGCGTATGAGACCACCGCGATGCGCTACCGCTATGACGGCGGCGCCGCAGCCTATGAGCTGCACGCCTACGCCCAGGCGCGCTGGAGCGCCACACCCGCGCAGCTCGTCGGCGTGCGCCTGCGCGAGCGGCTGGCGCTCGACCGCCCGGTCGTCGCCCCGGGCGAGGCGAGCGCGCCGCGGCTGTTGCGGGTTCAGATCGAAGACTTTTCCCAAGTTTTTGCGGCCGCCCCTGCCGGCCCCGGGACCGCCTCGCGCGGCGTGGTCCGCCTGCGCGCCACCCTCACCGACACCACGGGGCCGCGCCCGAAGCTGCTGGCGCAGCGCCTGTTCGAGGCCGAGCGGCCTGCGCCCAGCGCCGATGCGGCCGGCGGCGTGCAAGCCCTCACCGCCGCGACCGACGCCGCGCTCGAGTCGCTCGCGCAGTGGCTGCGCGAGGTGCAGCCACCGGCGTCTCGCCCCTGATGGCGGTTTCATCAAAAAGTCACAAGACCCTCCCAAGATGAAAGGCTCGCCGACGTTCGCAGACGAGCGCGTCCGGTGAAGTCCATTTCTAATCGAGGTTCTGAAGCATGAAAAATCGTTTCGCGCTGGGCGCTTGTGCGCTTGCATTGGGCTCTGCCATCGCTTTGACCGCCTGTGGCGGCGGCGACTCGGTGAGCCCGTTCACGGTGGCTGTCATCGGCGACGTGCCTTACGGTACTTCCCCGACGGACAACAGCCAGTTCTTGAAGAATCCCGGCCTCATCGCCGCCATCAACCAGGACAAAGACATCGCCTTCACCATGCATGCGGGCGACATCCACTCGGGCAAGGAATACTGCACCGAGAGCTATGACCGTAGCATTTATCAGCAGTGGTCTGCCTTCGCCAAGCCCCTGCTGTACACCCCCGGTGACAACGAGTGGGCCGACTGCCACAAAGTGAAACAGGGCGGCGGAAGTTATGACGCCGCAACGGGGCAGATCAAATATGTGCTCGATGCCAACGGCCAGCCGGTCAGTTATGCCAAGGGCGATCCGCTGGAGAACCTCAAACTCGTGCGCTCGATCTTCTTCGCCAAGCCTGGTCTATCGCTGGGTGCGTCCCCGATGAACGTCGAATCGCAGGCGCAGGCCTACGACAAAAACAATCCCGCCGATGCAGCGTTTGTCGAAAACACGTTTTGGCAGAAGGCGCGTGTGAGCTTCGTGACGCTCAACCTCCCCGGCGGCTCCAACGACGACACGGATCCGTGGTATGGAACCCCAGCGATGAGCGACGCGCAAAAAGCGGAGGTCGCCGCGCGCGACGCCGCGAATCTGCGTTGGCTCGACCGCGCCTTTGCACGGGCGACCGCCGACAACGACCTCGCGATGGTCATCCTGATGCAAGCCGACATGTGGGATGCCGACGGCAAGGATGCGCAGCACCTGACCGAATACAAAAAATACATCGACCGCATCGCTGCGCTGGCCAAAACCTTTGGGCGCCCGGTGCTGCTCATCAATGGGGATTCTCACGTGTATCGCACCGACAATCCCCTGCGTAAGGGCGCGCCCTGCTTCATCGAGCCGACGCCCGGTGCCAGCGCGGTGACCTGCGCCAGCGTTGCCGCCACTTTGGCGAAAGACAACAACCCGGCAGACCCCTACGACAACCAGCCCGGCGGATACAACGTGCCCAACTTCCGCCGGATCGTCGTCCATGGCAGCACCTTCCCGCTGGAATACCTGCGACTGACCATCGATCCGACGGCCAATAACGGCGACACCGAGAACGCCTTTGGCCCCTTCCGCTGGACCCGGGTACAGCCGGCCCTCTGAGCCCATCCGCTTTTGAGCAGTGCACGGGGCACCGAGCCCCGTGCAGCCGTTTGCCTCAGCGCAACCAGCCCGGAAACAGTTTGCCCAGGCCGTCGGCCATCACCTCCACCGCCAGCGCCGCGAGGATCAGGCCCATGAGCCGCGTCATGACGTTGATGCCGGTTTTGCCGAGCACCCGCGCGATCGGCTGCGCGAGTGAGAACGACAGCGCCACCGCCAGCGCGATGACCACGCCATAGCCCACCAGCGCCATGTGCTGCCAGAAATTCTTCGCCTGCTGCGCGTAGATCACCACCGTCGACATGGTGGCCGGTCCGGTGAGCAGCGGAATGGTCAGCGGCACGACGGCGATGCTCGCGCCGTGGGCCGCCTTTTCGGCGCCGTCTTCGAGCTCATGCGTTTGCGCCTTGGCTTCGGCCGGCTGGGCGTTGAGCATGTTCATCGCGCTCAGGAGCAGCAGCAGACTGCCCCCCACCTGGAAGCTCGCCAGCGTGATGCCAAAGAAGTCGAGGATCTGCAGGCCGAGCAAGGCGCTCGCGGCGATCACCACGAAGGCGCTGAAGGCTGACACCATGATGGTGCGCCGCCGCTGCACGCGGTCGAAACCCTGGGTGTAATGGATGAAGAACGGAACGATGGCCAGCGGGTTGACGATGGCCAGTAGCGTGATGAGCGGCTTGAGATTCATGCCCCCGATTGTGGGGCAGCCGCGCCTTCGGACGGGGCTGGCGCGTCGGCTGCGGCCTGCGGCGTGCGCCGCTTGAACATGCCCCAGCCGTCCATCTGCAGCACGGGCTCGTCGCGCTGGTTGAACATCTCCCATTGCGTGCGCACCAGGCCGACATCGGGCCGCGAGCGCATGGGCTTGCGCTCCATCACCCGGCTTTGCAGCCGCAGCGTGTCGCCGGGGTAAACCGGCTTGAGCCAGCGGATGTGTTCCAGCCCCGGCGAGCCCTGGCTTGCGGCGTAGCGCAGAAAGTGGTCCACCATCAGCCGCATGGCCATCGCGCAGGTGTGCCAGCCGCTCGCGCACAGCGCGCCGAACACCGACGCGCGGGCGGCTTCTTCATCGAGGTGAAACGGCTGGGGATCGAACTGCCGCGCAAAGTCGAGGATGGCTTCGCGCGTGGGCGTCACGCTGCCCAGCGGCATCACGCTGCCGACTTCGAGGTCTTCCCAGTAGTAGCGGATTTCAGGGGCAGAGACGGGCGGTTCCGGGGTATGCATGGCGGTCTTTCGGAGGGAGTGAGGCAGCCGCTTCGGGCGGTGTGCTCCAGAATAGCAAAAGCGGCCGCGGCTTGCCTGTCGCCTCGGGGATGCTTGGCGACCGCACCCGGGCCGGGGCGTCGCCGCACGGCCATGGGTTCACTTTTTTGATGAGGAGTCCTGCTATGGGTACACACACCGAGCTCACCGCTGCCGACGGTTTTCGGCTCTCCGCCTTTGTCGCGCGTCCCGCGGGTCGGCCGCGCGGGGGCATCGTGGTCATCCAGGAAATCTTTGGCGTCAACGCCCACATCCGCGAGGTGACCGAGGGCTATGCCGCCGAAGGCTATCTGGCCGTGGCGCCGGCGCTGTTCGACCGCGTGCGCCGCGGCGTCGAGCTGGGGTACAGCCCTGCCGACATGGAGGCGGGCTTTGCCGTCATGCAGGCGGTCGAGCAACTGCCCCCGCCTGGCGCGCTGGGCGACATCCAGGCCGCCATCGACTACGCGGCGCGCGAGAGCGGCGGCAAGGTCGGCATCGTCGGCTACTGCTGGGGCGGGCTCATGACCTGGCGCGCCGCGTGCGAGCTCCAGGGCCTGGCTGCGGCCGTTCCCTACTATGGCGGCGGCATCACCTCCGAGCTCGAGTCAGCGCGGCAGCCGCGGGTGCCGGTGCTGGCCCACTTCGCCGAGCAGGACCCGTGGATTCCGCTGCCCAGCGTCGAAGCCTTCCGTGCGCGCCACCCCGAAGTCGAGGTGCACTTGTACCCCGCACACCATGGCTTCAATTGCAACCACCGCGCGGCCTGGAACGAGGCGGCGGCGCGGCTTGCGCGCGAGCGGACCCTGGCCTTTTTCGCCCAGCACGTCGGTTAGGGCAAGGCTGAACCAGTCCCTCGCGCGCCATCGCGGGAACTGCTTCAGCGTTGCCTTGATGCCGCCCCTTCGGTCAGGGGGCGTCGGACTCGCGCCACCGCGCCTCGATGACCTGCAAAAAGGCCTTGAGCGCGGCGCTGTTGTGCCGCCGCTGCGTGTAGGCGGCATAGAGCCAGATGTCGCGCGGTGAATAGTCCGACAGCGCTGCCTGCAGCGTGCCGCTCTCGATCTGCTCTTGAACCAGCACCTGGGGCAGCCACACCATGCCGAGGCCGGCCGTGGCCATCGCGATGAGCGGCGCCGTGTCGCTCGCATCCATGCGGCTGTGCACCGGCACGCTTACCGGCTCCCCTTCGACTTCGAAGCGCCATTGCGCGGCGCCTTGCAGCGGCGTGAGCGTGAGCGCATCGAGCGTGCCGAGCTGATCCGGGTGTGTGGGATAGCCATGCTGCTTCCAAAAGCCCGGCGTCGCCGCGACGACGAAGGGCACCCGCTGCAGCCGCCGCACGATCAGGTTGTCGTCGCCGATACGGCCCACCCGCAGCGCAAGGTCGATGCCCTCGGCGATCAAGTCCGCGGGCGTGTTGCTCAGCACCAGGCTCAGGTGAACCTTGGGGTAGCGCGGCAGAAACTCCGCCAGCAGGGGCGGCAGCAGCGTGCGCGCGAGTCCGTGGGGCGCGGCCACGCGCAGTCGCCCGGAAGGCGCGCGGGCGCGTTCCTGCAACTCGGCGCGGGTCGCCTCGACCATCTCCAGCAGGGGCTCGCTACGCTCGAGCAGCAGTTCGCCGGCATCGGTGAGGCTCACGCTTCGGGTGCTGCGGTTGAAGAGCCGCACGCCCAGTTGCGCTTCGAGTGCCGCGATGTATTTGCTGACGTTCGCCTTGGAGAGGTCGAGCGTGCGCGCCGCCCCGGCAAAACTGCCGCGCCGGGCGACTTCGCGGAAGGTGCGCAGCAGGTCTAGTGAGTCCATTGTTTCAATTTCGTGAACACCATGCTTCGGATTCGCCCTGTTTATTGGGGACGCAATGGAGCCATCTTCGACTCACAATCACCGCACGGTCGATTGATCGATTGTTGTTCAACCTAGGAGTCCATCATGAAAGCACGTCAAGTTCTCGTTTCCACCGCTTTGTTCGCCGCTGCCGCTACCGCCTTCGCCGGCCAACCCTACGCCGGCGAGTTCCCGGTCACCCAGCCCGACTTCACGCCTTCGAGCGTTTCGCGCGCCGTGGTTCAGGCTGAAGCCAAAGTCAGCGCCATCGACGCGGGTGACGCGAGCCGCGTTGTCGTCTCGGCGCCGGCCTCGAACCTGAGCCGCGAAGAAGTCCGTACCGCCGCCCGCGCGGCGATGCGCGCCGGCCACGGCCCTGCCGCTGGCGATCTGATGTAAATCGCTCGGGCGCGGTCCCCATCGGCCTGGCATGCGTTTCGCGCGCATGCCAGGCCGATTGTTTTTACGGCGGTGGTAGTTGCGCGAGATAACGCCGTCGCCAGAAGAACAGCCCAGTGCCGACGGCCACCAGGGCCATCCCGGCGGCGGTCCATGCCAGCGCCGCCGGATTGTGGATGAAGGGCATGAATTCGAAGTTCATGCCGAAGAACCCTGTGATCAGGTTCAGCGGCAGGAAGATGGCCGTCAAGGCGGTCAGCGTGCGCATGATGTCGTTGGTGCGGTGCCCCTGGACCGCGAAGTGCATCTGCACGGCGGTTTCGATGTTGTGCTCCAGCCGCGTGACGTGGCGCATCACCCGCTCGATGTGCTCGAGCACGTCGTGGGCACGCACCCGCAGCAACTCGACACGGTGGCTGTCCTCCGCCGTGTCGGCATAGCGGTGCTCGAAGCCCCCGGCAAAGCGATCGACCGCGCTGTGCTGGTCCTCGCAGGAGGATTGCAGCTCATGCAGGGTCGTGCGCGCCTGCAGCAAGGCCGACCAATTCGAGAATCGGGAGCGCGGGTGGAGCAGCTCGTTTTGCCAATGCTCCAACTGACGGCTGAGTTCACCGCGCAGTTCCAGATAGTCGTCGACGATCTGGCTGATGATGCGCAGCGTCGCATCCCGCGGGTCCGCGGGCACGCCGCGCGCGCCGGCGGACCGGGTGTCGGCTTCGCGCGGCGCAGCGGGCAGCAGACGCGCCGCATAGCTGTCGCGGACCGCCCCGTCGTCGGGGTGTATGGTCAATAGCACCCGGTCGAACACCGCAAACCCGACCGCCGCGGTGTCGATGCGTTGCAGGATCGGCGGGCCGCCGCGCATGGGCAGGGTCTCCATGCGGCCCGCGTCCGTGCGTTTCTTGCCTCGGCCCAGCCTGCGGAAAATCAGCAAGTCGTAGTCGCTGGTTTCATCGTGGCGCGAAGCCAGCTGTGCGTTGAGCAAATCGCTCACATGCAGGTCCAGCAGCGCCGCGCCGGTGAGCCGCTCGAGGGCGGGGAGCAGCGTCGGATGGGCTTCGGAAAAGTGGCTGCGGGTGCAGCCGATCCATAGGAAGCCTTCCTGCGGGCTCGCCCAATTCGAGGGGGCAGGCTCGATCTCTTCCAGCCCCTGTCCGCGGATCCAAAAAACCCGGATGGGCGCGACGGGATTCGACATTTTTCGCCCTTTGCCGGCAGGAATTGGACGTTTTTAGCGATTACTTTTGAAGTAACCGGGCGGCATCCCGGGCGAAATAGGTCAGCACGCCGTCGGCGCCGGCGCGCTTGAAGGCCAGCAGGCTCTCCATCATCACCGCATCGTGGTCCAGCCAGCCGTTGGCTGCGGCGGCCTTGAGCATCGCGTATTCCCCGCTCACCTGGTAGGCGAAAGTGGGCACGCGGAATTCGTCCTTCACGCGGCGCACCACGTCGAGGTAAGGCATGCCAGGCTTGACCATCACCATGTCGGCACCCTCGGCGATGTCGAGCGCGACTTCGCGCAACGCCTCATCGGAGTTACCTGGATCCATCTGGTAGAGCTTTTTGTCGGCCTTGCCCAGGTTGGCTGCCGAGCCCACGGCGTCGCGGAACGGGCCATAGAACGCGCTCGCGTACTTGGCGCTGTAGGCCATGATGCGCGTGTGCACATGGCCACGCTCTTCCAGCGCGCGGCGGATCGCGCCGATGCGCCCGTCCATCATGTCGCTCGGCGCCACGATGTCCACGCCCGCTTCGGCCTGGGCCAGCGCCTGCTCGACCAGAACCTCGACGGTTTCATCGTTGAGGATGTAGCCCGTCGCATCCAGCAAGCCGTCCTGGCCGTGGCTGGTGTAGGGGTCGAGCGCCACGTCGGTCATCACGCCGAGCTGCGGGAACTCCTTTTTCAGCGCACGCACAACGGTCGGCACGAGGCCCTCGGGGTTGCTGGCCTCGCTGCCGCGTTCGTCCTTGAGTTCCGCGCGGATCACCGGGAACAGCGCCATCACCGGAATGCCCAGCCGCACGCAGTCCTCGGCCACGGGCAGCAGCAGGTCCAGGCTCAGCCGCTCCACGCCGGGCATCGATGCCACGGCTTCCCGCCGGCCCTGACCCTCGAGCACGAAGACCGGATAAATCAAATCGTTCACGCTGAGCGCGTGCTCGCGCACCAGCCGGCGCGTGAAATCGTCGCGGCGCAGCCGCCGCGGCCGGCCAAGGGGATAGGGGGCGTAAGGGGTGCTCATACGCAAAATTGTGCCCGATGCGCGGCAGCCGCGCACCCGTGCATCGCACGCAGTCGATGCCGCTCGAGCCTGCGCGCCCTGCCCAGGCGCTTGGGCAACGCTGAACAAGTTCCCGTGATGGCGCGCGCCCGGCCGCGGGATGGGATGCGAGGCGCAAACCGCAGCCATAGCCGCAGCTATGGCGAGGATTGGCAACGACGCAGACCGCCCGCAGCCGGGATGCGCGACGCGCGAGGGACTTGTTCAGCGTTGCCCTTGCGTCCCCCGCCGGATGCGGTTCGTTCGAGCCTTCAAGGCGCGGGACTCCTACAGGCGCTTGAACCCCGGGTTGCAGTTTGCTACAGTTGGGCCGGGCGTTTCGGCGCCCCCCGCTTTTCCTCCCTGAGCGGGGCCTTGATGTGTGACAGCAAAAAGGCTTTCTTCCCCGGCCCTGTGCCGGGGTTTTTTTTGCCCGCAGCCCGCGCAGGGCCGCCGGCTGCGTCCTACACTCCTTCCCATGCTCTGGATCAAAGCCCTGCACATCGTCTTCGTGGCCAGCTGGTTCGCTGGCCTGTTCTACCTGCCGCGCATCTATGTGAACCTCGCGATGGTCGCGCCCGAGTCGGTCGCCGAGTACGAGCGCCTCATGCTCATGGCGCGCAAGCTCATGCGTTTCACCACGCTGCTGATGGTGCCGGCCGTGGTGCTGGGCCTGGTGCTGTGGCTGTATTACGGCATCGGCAAAGGGCCCGGGAACGGCTGGCTGCACGCCAAGCTCGTCGTGGTGGCGCTCGTGCTCGGCTACCACCATGCTTGCTGGAAGCTTTTGGGCAAGTTCGCTGCGCGCGCCAACACGCGCAGCCATGTCTGGTTCCGCTGGTTCAACGAGGTGCCGGTGATCCTGCTGCTCATCGCGGTGGTGCTGGTGGTCGTCAAGCCATTCTGAGGCTGCTCGACCGGGCAGCATCCATGAGCCCGAATCCATGCGCAAGTCCGCGACCGTGCCCTTGGCGCTGCTGTATGCGGCGCTGATCGTCTACGCGAGCCTCTATCCGTTCGAAGGCTGGCGCGCGGTCGGCATCGCGCCCTGGTCGTTCTTTCTGACACCGTTGCCGCGTTACTGGACGGCCTTCGACGTCCTGACGAATTTCGCGGGATACGCGCCGTTGGGATTCCTGCTGGGCCTCGCACTGCGCGAGCGGCGCTCCAGCCTCTGGATGCTCGGGGGCGCGGCTGGCATAGCCGCGGTGCTTTCCTTTACCCTCGAAGCGCTCCAGACCTACATCCCCCAGCGCGTTCCATCGAATCTGGACTGGCTGCTCAATGTCGCCGGCGCGTTGGCCGGTGCCGGCTTGGCTTGGGTGCTGGCGCGCCTGGGCTGGCTGCGTCGCTGGCAGCGCATCCGTGCGCGCTGGGCCGTCGAGGAGGTCCGCGCAGGCTGGATCTTGCTCGCGCTCTGGCCCGTCGGGCTGTTGTTTCCGTCCGCCGTGCCTTTTGGTCTCGGACAGGTCTTCGAGCGGCTGGAGCTGGCGACGGTGCGCTGGCTCACCGGCACGCCTTTGCTGGAATGGTTGCCGCTGCGGGAGACCGAACTCGAACCTTTGTTGCCCAGCGCCGAAATGGCAACCGTCGTGTTCGCGCTGCTGGCGCCGAGCCTGCTGGCCTGTCTGGTCGTGCGCCGGCCGCTGGATCGCTGGCTGCTTGCGTGGTTTTTCCTGCTGGTCGGGACCGGGGTGACGGCCTTGTCTGCCGCCTTGAGCTATGGGCCGCAACACGCCTGGGCCTGGCTGACGCCGCCGGTGCTCGCCGGCATGCTGGCGGCCGCGGGCTTGATCGTGATCCTGGTCTTGCTGCCGCGTCGGGCGGCGGCGGGTGTCTTGTTGCTGGCGCTGGCCTGGGAACTCAGTCTGATCAATCGTGCCCCCCTCGACCCCTATCTCGCCCAAACCCTGCAGACCTGGGAGCAGGGTCGCTTCGTGCGCTTTCATGGCCTGGCGCAATGGGTGGGCTGGCTTTGGCCCTATGCGGTTCTCGCCTATGTGCTCACCGACCTGGCGCGCCGCGATCCACCCATGACGCGCGAGGTGGGCTGAGCGACCCCTACAATCCGGCGCATCATGATCGCCCGATCCACTCCAGACTCCATGCCCGAGGTGCGCGAGCTCGTTCCTGGCGCGGCGGACCCGTCGCCCGGTTCTTCCTATTACCGTCGCCACATCTTCTTCTGCCTCAACCAACGCGAAGGCGGGCAGGCCTGCTGCGCCGCTGCGGGGGCGCAACAGGCCTTCGATCATTGCAAGCAGCGCGTCAAGGAGCTAGGTCTGGCCAGCCCGGGGCAGGTCCGGGTCAATAAGGCGGGGTGTTTGGATCGCTGTGCGGCGGGACCCGTCGCCGTGGTCTATCCCGAGGCGGTCTGGTATTCGTATGTGGATTTGTCCGATGTCGACGAGATCGTCGAATCCCATCTGCGCGACGGCCGTGTGGTCGAGCGCCTGCTGACGCCGGCGCATCTCGGCCGCTGATCGCACCGGGCGGTACCTGCGGCCGATCTTTCGTTTGCGCGTTGCGAGCGCCGTCCTGGCGGGGCGTCACATTCTTCACTTCTGTTTGCGGATATGAACACTTTCCTCTTGACTGGGCTCCATCGGCTTCGTCGACTGCTGCACGCACCGCGCTTCTGCTTGCTCGCGCTGGCGGTGCTGGCGGCTCCCGTGTCGGCGCAGCCCGTGGCCTGGCCGCAGCCGCCCGAGGTGGCCGCGCGCTCCTACCTGCTGATGGACGTCACCGCGAACCAAATGCTCGCTGGCAAGGACATCGATACGCCGGTCGAGCCGGCATCCTTGACCAAGCTCATGACGGCTTATGTGGTGTTCGACGCCTTGCGGGCGAAGAAGATCGATCTCAAGCAGACCTTGCCGGTCAGCGAGCGCGCCTGGCGTATGCCCGGCTCACGCATGTTCATCGATCCGAAGATGCAGGTGCCTGTGGAGGATCTGCTCAAGGGCATGATCGTCCAGTCCGGCAATGACGCAACCGTCGCGCTGGCCGAGGGCGTCGGCGGCACGGTCGAGCGATTCGTCGAAATGATGAATGCTCAGGCGCGCGCTCTGGGCATGAAGGCCACGACCTTCAAGAACCCCGAGGGCCTCACGGAGCCCGGCCACACCACGACGGCCCGCGACCTGAGCATCCTCGCGACCCGCCTGATGACCGATTTCCCGCAGTACGTGGGCTATTACGCGATCAAGAAGTACCGCTATCCGGGCACGCCGACCGCCAACGACACGAACCGTAACCTGCTGCTGTTTCGCGATCCATCGGTCGACGGCCTCAAGACCGGCCACACCGCCGCGGCGGGCTACTGCCTGATCGCGACCGCCAAGCGCGATTATCCGAACGTGGGGCCACGGCGCTTGCTGGCGATCGTTCTGGGGGCGGCCAGTGAGAACGACCGCGCCAACGAGGCGCAAAAGCTGTTGAACTGGGGTTACGCGGCCTTCGACGCCGTCAAGCTCTTCGAGGCGGGCCAGCCGGTGGCCACGCCGCCGGTCTGGAAAGGCACGGAAAAGGTCGTCAAGCTCGGCCGTCCACAACCCATCGTCGTGGCCGTTCCGAGCGGCGCAGCAGCCCAGGTCAAAACGCAGGTCGTTCGCCCGGATCCTCTGGTGGCGCCTTTTGCGCAGGGCCAGCAATTGGGCGTGCTCAAGCTGACCTTGGCCGACCAGCCCTTGCTGGATGTCCCGCTGGTGGTCCTCGAGCCGGTGGAGCAGGCCGGCCTGTTTGGCCGCGCATGGGATAGCTTGCGCCTCTGGATTCGCTGACGGCGCCACCCCGCTGGTCCCTCGGGCGGCATGTTCCGCCTTGGAGTCCCGCCGCAGATGAACGGGGCTGAGCTTGCGCCGCTTGGGCTCAGGGGGTATACTGGTTGGCTTTCCCGCTGTTGGGGCGGGATATTTGTGCGCGCTTGCCTTGGGGTTTTGCTTTGGGCAGGGTCTACAGGCAGCGCGTGGTTTTTGACGTTTAGGGACGTTTTTATTTATGCCAACCATCAATCAATTGGTGCGTCACGGGCGCGAGGCCGAAAAGGTCAAGTCGAAGAGCCCGGCGATGCAGAACTGCCCGCAACGGCGTGGCGTTTGCACCCGTGTTTACACCACGACCCCGAAGAAGCCGAACTCCGCTTTGCGTAAGGTTGCCAAGGTGCGCCTGACCAACGGGTTCGAAGTCATCTCCTACATCGGCGGCGAGGGCCACAACCTTCAGGAGCACTCCGTGGTCCTGGTGCGCGGCGGTCGTGTCAAAGACTTGCCCGGTGTTCGTTACCACATCGTCCGCGGCGCCCTGGATTTGCAGGGCGTGAAGGACCGCAAGCAGGCGCGTTCCAAGTACGGTGCCAAGCGGCCGAAGGCCAAGTAAGGCGCTTGATTGGGCTGTCGAAGCCCGGTATCGGTGTCGTCCCAGCGCGTGGTGTGTCGGGGCGGCGTAGTGACCCGGTCGTCGGGTCGAGTAAGTGGAAGTCGTGTTGACTTTCGCGGCATCGCTGAAGATGCCAACTGAAGCAAAAGAGGTTCAAAAATGCCACGTCGTCGTGAAGTCCCTAAACGCGAAATCCTGCCGGATCCCAAGTACGGCAACGTCGAACTCTCCAAATTCATGAACGTGATCATGGAGAGCGGCAAGAAAGCGGTGGCCGAGCGCATCATCTACGGCGCCCTCGAAACCATCGAGCAAAAGACCGGCAAAGACCCGGTCGAGGTGTTCAGCATCGCCATCAACAACGTCAAGCCGATGGTCGAGGTGAAGTCCCGTCGTGTCGGCGGCGCCAACTATCAGGTGCCCGTCGAGGTCCGCCCGGTTCGTCGCCTGGCGCTCTCCATGCGCTGGATCAAAGAAGCTGCCCGCAAGCGCAGCGAGAAGTCCATGGCCTTGCGTCTGGCCAATGAGCTCATCGAGGCCACTGAGGGCCGCGGTGGTGCCATGAAAAAACGCGACGAAGTGCATCGCATGGCCGAAGCCAACAAGGCCTTCAGCCACTTCCGCTTCTAAGTTCCTGTCCCTTATTTGGTGTCCAGGCCCGCCACGAGCGGGCCTGGCCCTTTTCTCGAAAGATCAACATGGCACGTAAAACGCCCATCGAGCGCTATCGCAACATCGGTATCTCCGCGCACATCGACGCCGGCAAGACCACCACCACCGAGCGCATTCTTTTCTATACCGGCGTGAATCACAAGATCGGTGAAGTTCACGACGGTGCGGCCACCATGGACTGGATGGAGCAGGAGCAAGAGCGCGGCATCACGATCACGTCCGCTGCCACGACCTGCTTCTGGAAGGGCATGGATCTGTCCTATCCCGAGCACCGGATCAACATCATCGACACCCCGGGCCACGTCGATTTCACCATCGAGGTGGAGCGCTCGATGCGCGTGCTCGACGGCGCCTGCATGGTTTATTGCGCGGTCGGCGGCGTGCAGCCGCAGTCCGAAACCGTATGGCGTCAGGCCAACAAGTACAAGGTGCCGCGTCTGGCCTTCGTCAACAAGATGGACCGTACGGGCGCGAACTTCTTCAAGGTCTACGAGCAGATGCGCACGCGTCTGAAGGCCAATCCCGTGCCCATCGTCATTCCGATCGGCGCCGAAGAGAACTTCAAGGGCGTCGTGGACTTGCTCAAGATGAAGGCGATCATCTGGGATGAGGCCTCGCAGGGCATGAAGTTCGAATATCAGGACATTCCCGCCGACCTCGTCGAAACCGCCAAGGAGTGGCGCGAAAAGATGGTCGAAGCGGCAGCCGAAGCCTCCGAAGACTTGATGAACAAGTACCTCGAAGGCGGCGACCTGACGGAAGCCGAGATCAATCAAGGCCTGCGCACCCGCACCATTGCGGGCGAAATCCAGCCCATGCTCTGTGGAACCGCGTTCAAGAACAAGGGCGTGCAGCGCATGCTCGACGCGGTCATCGACCTGCTGCCTTCGCCCGTGGATGTGCCTCCGGTTCGTGGCTTTGACGAAGACGGCAACGAAGTCACCCGCAAAGCGGACGACAACGAGAAGTTCGCCGCGCTGGCCTTCAAACTCATGACCGACCCGTTCGTGGGGCAGTTGACCTTCGTTCGCGTGTATTCGGGCGTGTTGACCAAGGGCGACACGGTTTACAACCCCGTGCGCGGCAAGAAAGAGCGCATCGGCCGTATCGTGCAGATGCACGCCAACAACCGCCAGGAAATCGAAGAGATCCGCGCGGGCGACATTGCTGCCTGTGTGGGCCTCAAAGACGTCACCACCGGCGAAACCCTGTGTGACCCGTCGGCCGTCATCACGCTCGAGCGGATGCAGTTCCCCGAGCCCGTGATTCGTCAGGCCGTCGAACCCAAAACCAAAGCGGACCAGGAGAAGATGGGTGTCGCGCTCTCGCGTCTGGCGGCGGAGGATCCCTCCTTCCGCGTGCAGACCGACGAAGAATCCGGCCAGACCATCATCGGCGGCATGGGCGAATTGCACCTCGAAATCATCGTCGACCGCATGAAGCGTGAGTTCGGCGTCGAGGCGAACGTCGGCAAGCCGCAGGTGGCTTACCGCGAAACCATTCGCAAGAAAGTCACCGACGTCGAGGGCAAGTTCGTGCGTCAGTCCGGCGGTAAGGGCCAATACGGTCACGTCGTCTTCACGGTCGAGCCCCAGGAGCCGGGCAAGGGCTTCGAATTCGTCGACGCCATCAAAGGCGGCGTGGTGCCGCGCGAATACATCCCGGCGGTTCAGAAGGGCGTGGAAGAAGCGCTGAACTCCGGCGTGCTGGCAGGCTACCCCGTGGTCGACGTCAAGGTCACGCTGACCTTCGGTTCGTACCACGATGTCGACTCGTCGGAGCAGGCGTTCAAGATGGCCGCCATCTTCGGTTTCAAGGAAGCGGCCAAGCGTGCCAACCCCGTGATTCTCGAGCCGATGATGGCCGTCGAGGTCGAAACCCCCGAGGAATACGCCGGCAACGTCATGGGTGACCTTTCGTCGCGGCGCGGCATGGTCCAGGGTATGGACGACATGCCGGGCGGCGGCAAAGTCATCAAGGCCGAGGTGCCGCTGTCGGAGATGTTCGGTTACTCGACCGTGCTGCGCTCGATGTCCCAGGGTCGTGCGACGTACACGATGGAGTTCAAGCACTACGCCGAGGCGCCCAAGAACGTCGCCGACGCGATCATTGCCGCCCGGGCCAAGTAAGTCCGAGCGCGGCAGGCAGCCCGCGGGGCTGCCTGCCGCTCTTTTCTTGTCTGCGATCGTGGTGCCGGGCTGTTCCCGTGCTGACCGATTCCGCAACCCGATGCAGACGTTAAA
>NZ_JAEMQB010000001.1:0-32682 GCF_022759015.1 Tibeticola sp.
GCGCGCGGGCAAGGCGCAAACCACAGCCATGGCGCTCGCCATGGCGAGGATTTGCAACGCCGCCCCCGCGCCCGAGGGCGACTCGAACGGGTGCGCAGCGCTCACCCAAGCGGTGAACGGCTTTTGCACCCAAAACGGTTCAAACATCAACACCTTGCATCCAGCTCAAAGCGGTCAACTGCCGGATTTAGGTTCAATGGCTCACGCGGCCGACCGGGCAGCCACCCTGAACGACCGAAATCCCGTTGCGGCCTCTCGCCCTACTGCCGTGCCGTGCGCACGTTGGCCGGCAAGGATGCGGGGTGGCTGCTGCGCCAGGGGTTGATGTCGAGGCCGCCGCGACGGGTGTAGCGGGCGTAGACGGTGAGCTTGGCGGGTTTACAGCGGGTCCAGAGGTCCATGAAGATGCGCTCGACGCATTGCTCGTGAAACTCGTTGTGGTTGCGAAAGCTCACGAGGTAGCGCAGCAGGCCCTCTTGGTCGATTTGCGGCCCGCTGTAGTGAATTTGCACACTCGCCCAGTCGGGCTGGCCGGTGACGAGGCAGTTGCTCTTGAGCAGATGGCTCACCAGGGTTTCTTCGACGGGCTGTTCGTCGAAGGCGGCGCGCAGCAGTTCGGGCGCGGGGGTGTCGTGCGTGCATTCGACGTCGAGGCGGTCGAGGCTGAGGCCATCGAGTTCATGAATGGGCTGCGCGTCGAACGCCTCCGGTCCGAGCAGGCGCACGCCCACGCTCGCGCGTACCGGTCCACCCTGCCAGACGGCCGCGCTCAAGTCCTCGCGCAGGCGCGTGCGCACGGCCTCGGCATCGTCGAAGCGGGTGTTGTTGTAGCTGTTGAGGTAGAGCTTGAAGGACTTGCTCTCGACGATGTGGGTGCTCTCAGCCGGCACGGTGATGTGCGCGATGGCGACCTGCGGCTTGCCGCGCGGGTTGAGCCAGGAGACTTCATAGGCGGTCCAGAGGTCGGCCCCGCCGAAGGGGGGCGCGCCGGTGATGCCGATCTCGGCACGCTTGGGCGCGCGCGGCAGCGGAAACAGCAGGCTCGGGTCGTAGCGGTCGCAGTAGCGCGCCGGCTTGCCCAGCGGCGACTCCTCGGGCCGCAAGTCCCGCGCGGCCGGGGAGGAAGACTCAGACGGATGCTTCGATGGGGATGGGTTCATGGATGGGCTCCTTCGGTGGCGCCGGGGCGCTCGGGGCTGGCCGCGCGCAGGTGTTCGATCAGGGCGGGCAGCACGCGCTCGACCACGCCGCTGGGCAGGTCGTGCCCCATGCCCTCGATGCCGAGCATCCGCGCGCCGGGAATGCGCCGTGCGGTGTCGAGGCCGCAGGCATAGGGCACGAGCGGATCGGCCTTGCCGTGGATCACGAGCGTCGGCGCACGGATGCGGCCAAGCCGCTCGGCGCGGTCCATGTCGCCAATCACCGCCGCCATTTGCCGCAGCGTGCCCGCTGGGCTGTGGCTGCGGCGCACGCTCGCGAGGATGCGCGCGCGCAGTTCCGCCTCGTCTACATGGAAGTCGGGGCTGCCAATGGCGGTGAAGATGCGCAGGTAATGCTCGACCAAGTCGACCGGCGAGCCGCTCGGTGGGCGCTGCAACAGCGACTTGAGAATGCGCGAGTCCGGCCCGGGCAGGCCGCGCGCGCCGCTCGAACTCATGATGCTGGTGAGGCTCAGCACCCGCTCGGGGGCGAGCAAGGCCAAGCGCTGCGCAATCATGCCGCCCATGCTCATGCCGACGACGTGCGCGCGCGCGATCCCCAGCGCATCGAGCACGCCGAGGGCATCGCGCGCCATGTCCTCGAGGGTATAGGGCGGCCGCGGCTTGAGGCCCAGCCGATGCTGCAGCCCCACCCACAGCAGGTTGGGCACGCCCAACGCGTCGAGATGGGTGGACAAGCCCGCGTCACGGTTGTCGAAGCGCACGACCCGAAAGCCCGCGTCCTGCAAGCCCTGCACCAGCGCCGGCGGCCAGTCGGTGAGCTGCAGCCCCAGGCCCGAGATCAGCAGCACCACCGGCCGCTCGGCCTGCGTGCCGTCGGCGCCACTGTCCTCGACTTCGAGCTCGAGTCCGTTTGCTTTTATTTTCATAGCATTCAACCTAAATCCGGCAGTTGGGCGCGCCTGGGCGGGTCGTCATCGGGCGCGCGGGCAAGGCGCAAACCGCAGCCATGGCGGGTGCCATGGCGAGGATTTGCAACGCCGCCCCCGCGCCCGAGGGCGACTCGAACGGGTGCGCAGCGTTCACCCAAAAGGTGAAGGGCCTGCGCACCGAAAATTGCTGAAACATCAAAACCTTGCTTTTCGCGAGCAGCGGTCAACTGCCAGATTTAGGTTCAATGACCATTTCACGCCGGCATATGGCGAGAAACCTTCAAAAAGATACCCACCAGACGCCGCGGTGGCGACCGCAGGCCGCCTTGGCCACTCAATACGGCCGCTCACGCAGCCACTTGGTCGCAATCCACTTCTCACCCTCGAGCACGGGCGCGCCGCCGTGCAGCGTGCGCGTGGCGGGGTGGGGCATGGGGTAGCTGAAGAACACGGCATTGCCCCGCCGCGGCGCGACCGCAATGCCCGCGTCGGGGAAGGTGGTGGCGCCGCCGCGCAGCGGCTCGTCGAGGTACATCACGAGCGTGCCCACGCGCTGCCCGCCGTGTTCGGTCAGCCGCGCCGTGCCGGGGGCGGCAGGGTCGAAGTAGTCGTAGTGCGGCTTGTATTCGGCGCCCGAGCAATAGCGCAGCACCTGGATGCCCTCGCCGTGCTCGACGGGCCAATTCAGCAGCCGCGCAATGCGCGCTTCGATGCGCGCAATCAGCGGGCTTTCGCCGCGCGTGAAGAACATGCCCGCGCTGGTGCGGTCGTCGTTGAGTTCTTCACCGCCGGTGCGCGTGTCCACGGTCATCGAGCGCTTGAGGCGCGGCGCGGCTTCGGCTTTGAGTTGCTCACATTCGTCATCGGACAGGAAGCCGCCGAACACCACCAATCGCGGCAGGGCGACGGTCGTGAGCACCGCGACGCGCCGGTCGCCCGCGTCGATCCAGGTGGGTTCGCCGCGGAGGTCGGGCTCGGGCACGGGGCGGCTGGCTTCGGCGATCAGTGTGTCAACGGCCACACCTTGGTCGCGCAGGTGCTCGGCCAAGGTTTGCTCCAGAGCCGCCACCGCCACGTCTTCGGCCCAACCGGCGGCGCGCATGGCCTGCAGCAGCGCGGGCAGCTCGCAGCCAGCCTCGGCCTGCGCAATGATCCACTGACGCAGTTCGGGCGTGATCGAAGCCGAAGCCGAGCTCGACGCCGAGGTGGAAGCCGCCATGCCTCCGCCCTTTATGCAGCCACCCGGCGGCGGAACACCAACCGGTCGGGGGTCGATGCCTCGGGCGCGTAGCCATAGCCGTCGAGGTCGAAGCCCTCGAGCTGCCGCGGCAGCGTGACGCGGTGCGTGATGGCCCAGCGGCACATCAGGCCGCGCGCGCGCTTGGCGAAGAAGCTGATGATCTTGTACTGACCCGACTTCCAGTCCTCGAACACGCACTCGACCACCCGCGCCTTGAGCGCCTTCGTGTCCACCGCCTTGAAGTATTCCTGCGAAGCGAGGTTGACCACCACGGGCGTGGTGTCTGCCGCAAGCCGCTCGTTGAGGTAAGCCGCGATGCGATCGTGCCAAAAATCGTAGAGATCCTTGCCGCGCGGGTTGGGCAGCTTCGTGCCCATCTCCAGCCGGTAGGGCTGCATCAGATCCAGTGGGCGCAGCACGCCGTAAAGCCCGCTCAAGATGCACACATGCCCCTGCGCCCATTGCAAGTCTTCGAGCGCGAGCGTGCGCGCCGACAGCCCTTCGTAAACATCACCGTTGAACGCAAGCACCGCCGGCCGCGCGTTCTCCGGCGTGGCCTCGGGCGACCAGGCCTCATAGCGCGCGACATTGAGCGCGGCGAGTTTGTCGGAGAGGTCCATCAATTCGGCCACCTCCTGCGGTGAACGCTGGCGCAGCAGGGCAATGAGCTCGGCCGCGTCCTCGGTGAACCGTGGCAGCGTGGCCGCAACGGGCGGGAGCGGAGACTCGAAGTCGAGCGATTTGGCCGGAGAGAGCAAAAACAACATGGCAGGAAGCAAAAAACCGGACGTCGGCGACGCCTCGCGGTGAATTCTGCCTCAGGGCAGGTCGGGCGAGCTCTGCGCTCAGCCTCTCAGGTCTCGATCTCAAGCCTCGACCGTCAAATCGCCGGCCAGCGACGCCAGAGTTTCCGGCGCGATCTGCGCATGGGCCGGATAGTTCGTGTGGTCGCAGCCCACACGCACCGCGGCACCCGCCTTGACCGCCGCGCGCAGGGCAGGGGGCAGCTCGAAACGCAGGAAGTGCACCGCGCTGGTCTTGTCGGGCGTTTCGCGGTCGAGATCCTCGTCGGCAATGGCATACACGCGCGGGTAACCCTCGACCTCGACGAACACCCGATCCTCGATGCCGATGAGCCGCGCGAGTTCACGCCGCCGCTCGTGGATGTCGGGATACTCGAGCATCATCGTCGCCTTCCAGTTGGTGCCATCGGGCACCAGCGGCGCGTAGGCCTCGATTTCCTGCGCAATGCCCTCTTCCTCGAAGATTTTTTCGATGCGCAGCATTTCCTGAATTTGGTAGCGCATCGAAAGCTCACTCTCGAACTGCAGCGTCAGATGCTCGCCCAGATGCACGGTGCGCAGCTTGCGGTGGGCCATGATCTCGGGCTTGTGCGTCTTGCGCCACTTGCTGTAGGCCTCGAGCGTCATGAGGCTCTCGGGGGTGATTTTTCCGGTCGTTTGCATGGGGTTGCCTCCGAAGGCGCTGGCGTACGACGCGCTCAGTCCAGTCCGTAGGCCTGGCGCACGAGCGTCAGCGGGTGCTTGAGCTCGGGCGTGCCGAGCTGGTTGACTTCGAATCCTTGCGCGATGTGGTGCCCGCCCAGCGGGCAGTCGGAGCTGATGTAGTCCGGCGGGCTGCCATCCTTCATCTGCGCCATGGCCTTGAAGACGGGCTTGCCGATTTTCATGGCCGTCTGGTGCGTGGCCTTCTTGACGCCATAGGTGCCCGCGTGCCCCGAGCAGCGCTCGACCGTGTGGATGTCAGTGCCCGGAATCATCTTGAGCATCTCTTCGGTCTTGCGGCCGATGTTCTGCACCCGGCCGTGGCAGGGAATCTGGTAGCTCACCTTGCCCAGCGGGCGCGGAAATTCGGTCTTGAGCAGCCCGTCGCGTTTACGCGCCATCAAATACTCGAACGGATCCCACATGTGTTCCTTGACCAGCTGCACCTCGGCGTCTTCGGGATACATCAAGGGAATCTCCTGCTTGAACATCAAGGCACAGCTCGGCACGGCAGCCAGGATCGCATAGCCCTCGCGCGCATACCGTGCCAGCACCGGAATGTTCGCGCGCTTGGCGGCATCGACCGATTCGAGGTCGCCCAGTTCGAGTTTGGGCATGCCGCAGCAGCGCTCTTTCTCGACGATCACATAGGGCACTTCGTTGTGGTCGAGGATCTTGAGCAGGTCCAGACCGATGCCGGGCTCGTTGTAGTTGATGTAGCAGGTGGAGAAGATCGCCACCTTGCCCGGCGTCTTCTCACCATCGACCACACGGCTCGCCTTGGCTTTGGGCGCCGCCCAGCGAAAACGTTGCGTGGCGAGGTCCGGCAGCCAGGCGTCCCGGTCGACGCCCGCGACCGACTCCAACACCGAGCGCGCCGCTTTCGTATGCGTGACCGCATTGGCTACCTGCACCACGATCGGGATGCCCGCGAACTGCCCGTGCACGTCGGTCGAAGCCAGGAATCGCTCCGCGGCATGCACCTCGCCCTTCTTGAACTTGATCGCCTTGGCGCGCAGCATGGTGTGCGGAAAGTCCAGGTTCCACGGGTGCGGCGGCGTGTACGGACACTTGGTCATGTAGCACAGGTCGCACATGTAACACTGGTTCACGACCTTCCAATAGTCCTTCTTGTCGACCCCGTCGACCTCGCCCGTCGGCCCCTCGTCGACGAGGTCGAACAGGGTCGGGAACGCCGCGCACAGACTCACGCACCGGCGGCAGCCGTGGCAGATGTCGAAGATGCGCTCGAGTTCCTTGAAGCACGAAGCCTCGTCGTAGAACTCGGGGCTCTTCCAGTCCAGCGGATGCCGGGTCGGTGCTTGCAGATTGCCTTCGGTGGCCATGCGTTCCTCCGGTATGTCGAGACGGCAGCCGCTGCACGCAGGCGGCTTTGCCGGGCTTGTAGCGCTTCGTGCATTGGGCGCCGGCCAGCACCGGTGCCCAACACACGAAACACTCAGTCGACGAGTTCGTTCAGCGCCTTGGTGTAACGGTTGGCGTGCGAGCGTTCGGCCTTGGCCAGCGTCTCGAACCAGTCGGCGATCTCGTCGAACCCTTCCTCACGCGCCGTCTTGGCCATGCCCGGGTACATGTCGGTGTACTCGTGCGTTTCACCCGCCACGGCCGAGGCGAGGTTCTGCCGCGTGGTGCCGATCGGCATCCCCGTGGCGGGGTCGCCCGACTGCTCGAGGAACTCGAGGTGACCGTGCGCATGGCCGGTTTCCCCTTCCGCGGTCGAGCGGAAGAGCGCAGCGACGTCGTTTTGACCTTCGACGTCGGCCTTGTTGGCGAAATAGAGATAGCGGCGGTTGGCCATCGACTCGCCGGCAAAGGCGTCCTTGAGGCATTGCTCGGTTCGCGAACCTTTCAATGTAGGCATGGTGTGCTCCTGAGGGTGAAATGGGTATCGGCAGGTCCGTCTCGCCCAGCCCACCCTGCGGGCGCGCCACGCACCGCAGAGTGGCCGAATGCGGACGTCTTCACGTTAGCCCCATCACCGCCGCAAATCCAGTTGAGTTTTTCTATCGAGTCGATTACCACAACCTAACGCGGCACGGTCGCGGCCCCTGGCGAACACGAGCATGCCGCAGGCCGCCCGCAGTCGGTACAGGATCCCGGCGTCGGCACTCAGCAAGCTGCTGCGCGCGCGAGGGGCTTGTTGAGCGTTGCCTAGAATCAGGGGTTTGCGCGCCGCGGCTTGCGCAGCCGCTTGCGCCCGTCTTTCAGCCCCCGCACCCCAACGCCTCCATGACCGATCAGCCCATCCAGAGCGGCCTTGCCAGCCTTGCCAAGTCTTTCGAACCCGCCCCCATCGAGCAACGCTGGGGGCCCGAGTGGGAGCGCCGCGGTTATGGCCGCGCGGGCTATCGGGGCACGGGCGCCCCGAAGGCCGGGGCACCTGCGTTCGCGATCCAGTTGCCGCCGCCCAACGTGACCGGCACGCTGCACATGGGCCATGCGTTCAACCAGACCATCATGGACAGCCTGACGCGCTACCACCGCATGCGCGGCTTCAACACGGTCTGGATCCCGGGTACCGACCATGCCGGCATCGCCACCCAGATCGTCGTGGAGCGGCAGTTGCAGGCTCAAGGCGTCAGCCGCTACGAGATGGGCCCCACCCCGGAAGAAGCACGCAAGAATTTCGTCGCCAAGGTCTGGGAGTGGAAGGAGCAGTCGGGCAACACGATCACGCGCCAGATGCGACGCCTGGGCGACTCGGTCGACTGGAGCCGCGAATACTTCACGATGGACGAGAAGCTCTCGCGCGTGGTCACCGAAACCTTCGTTCGGCTCTACGAGCAGGGCTTGATCTACCGCGGCAAGCGCTTGGTGCACTGGGACCCCGTGCTCAAAACCGCCGTCTCCGATCTCGAGGTGGAGAGCGAGGAAGAAGACGGCTTCCTCTGGCACATTGCCTATCCCTTGGTCAACGGCTCGGGCCACCTGACCGTCGCCACCACCCGCCCCGAAACGCTGCTGGGCGACGTGGCCGTGATGGTCCACCCGGAAGACGAGCGCTATCGGCACCTGGTCGGCCAGTTCGTGAAGCTGCCGCTGTGCGACCGGGAAATCCCCGTCATCGCCGACGCATACGTCGACCGGGAATTCGGCACCGGCGTGGTCAAAGTCACGCCGGCGCACGACGCCAACGACTACGCGGTTGGGCAGCGGCACGGCCTACCCATCATCGGTGTGCTCAACCCCGACGCCACCATCAACGAGCACGCCCCCAGCCCCTACCGGGGCCTCGACCGCTTCGAGGCGCGCAAACGCATCGTCGCCGACCTCGAAGCCGCGGGACTGCTGGTCGAGGTGAAGAAGCACCGGCTCATGGTGCCGCGCTGCACCCGCACCGGACAGGTGATCGAGCCCATGCTGACCGACCAGTGGTTCGTCGCCATGACCAGCAAGGGCAACGAGAAGAACACCAGCGGCACCTCGATCGCTGAGAAAGCCATCCACGCCGTCGCCTCGGGCCAGGTGCGTTTCGTGCCCGAAAACTGGGTCAACACCTACAACCAGTGGATGAACAACATCCAGGACTGGTGCATCAGCCGTCAGCTCTGGTGGGGTCACCAGATTCCCGCCTGGTACGACGAAGACGGCCAGGTCTATGTCGCCCGGACCGAGGCCGAAGCGCAGGCTCAAGCCGGCGCCGGCAAGCGGCTCACGCGCGACCCCGACGTGCTCGACACCTGGTATTCGAGCGCGCTCGTGCCGTTTTCGACCATGGGCTGGCCCGAAAGCGTCGACGACCCCAATCCGCTCAAGGACTACGACCTCTATCTGCCCAGTTCGGTGCTGGTCACTGGCTACGACATCATTTTCTTCTGGGTCGCCCGGATGATCATGATGACCACGCACTTCACCGGCCGCGTGCCCTTCCGCGACGTCTACATCCACGGCCTGATCCGCGACGCCCAGGGTAAGAAGATGAGCAAGTCCGAGGGCAACGTGCTCGACCCGGTCGACCTGATCGACGGCATCGACCTGCCCACCCTGCTGGAGAAGCGCACCACCGGCCTGCGCCGACCCGAAACCGCGCCCCAGGTCCGCAAGGCGACCGAGCGTGAGTTTCCGAGCGGCATCCCGGCCTACGGCGCCGACGCGCTGCGCTTGACCTTCGCGGCGCTCGCCTCTTTGGGCCGGAGCATCAACTTCGACACCAAGCGCTGCGAGGGCTACCGCAACTTCTGCAACAAGCTCTGGAACGCCACGCGCTTCGTGCTGATGAACTGCGAGGGTCAGGACTGTGGCCTCGCAGACCATGGCGCCGAAGCCTGCACGCCCGGCGGCTATCTCGACTTCAGCCAGGCCGATCGCTGGATCGTCTCGGCGCTGCAGCGCGTCGAGGCCGAAGTCGCGCAAGGCTTCGCGGACTACCGGCTCGACAACGTCGCCAACGCGATTTATGACTTCGTCTGGAACGAGTTCTGCGACTGGTACCTCGAAATCGCCAAAGTGCAGATCCAAACCGGCCGGCTCGAGCAGCAGCGTGCGACCCGCCGCACCCTGATCCGCACGCTCGAGACCGTGTTGCGCCTCGCCCACCCAATCATTCCCTTCATCACCGAAGAACTCTGGCAAAAAGTCGCGCCGGTGGCCGGCCGCCCCGGCGAGTCGGTCAGCATCGCGCCCTACCCCGAGGCTCAACCCGAGCGCATCGACCCCGCCGCCGAGGCCGAGGTCGCGCACCTCAAAAGCATCGTCGAAGCCTGCCGCACGCTGCGCGGCGAACTCGGTGTCTCGCCCGCCACGCGGCTGCCGCTCTACGCGGTCGGCGATGCAGCCTTCCTGCGTGCCCACGCGGCCGTGCTGCAGTCGCTCGCCAAGCTCAGTGAAGTCCGCGTGTTCGACGACGAAGCCTCATGGGCCGCGGCGGCACAGACCGCGCCGGTCGCCGTGGTGGGCGACGCGCGGCTCTGCCTTTTCATGGAAATCGACATTGCCGCCGAGCAAGCCCGCTTGAGCAAAGAGGCCGCCCGCCTGCGCGGCGAGATCGCCAAGGCCGAAGGCAAGCTCGGCAACGAAGCCTTCGTCGCCAAAGCACCGCCGGCCGTGATCGCGCAAGAGCGCCAGCGTGTGACCGACTTCCGCGCCCAGCTCGAAAAAATCGAAGCCCAGTTGCAGCGCCTCTCGGCGCGGTGAATCGGGCGCAAAGAAAAACCCGGCGTCTGCCGGGTTTTCTTTGCATTTCAAAGACCCGCCGCTCGATCGGCGGGTCTCTACTCAGCTTGCCGCTGCCGGCGTGCGCAGGCGAATGTGCAGTTCGCGCAGCTGCTTTTCATCGACCGGGCTCGGCGCGTGTGTGAGCAGACATTGCGCGCGCTGGGTCTTCGGAAAGGCAATCACGTCACGGATCGACTCGGCGCCGGTCATCAGCGTGATGAGGCGGTCCAAACCGAAGGCCAGGCCACCGTGCGGCGGCGCGCCGTACTGCAGTGCATCGAGCAGGAAGCCAAACTTGGCCTGGGCGTCTTCGGGCGAAATTTTGAGGGCGGCAAACACCTTGCTCTGGACGTCGGCACGGTGGATCCGAATCGAGCCGCCGCCGAGTTCCCAGCCGTTGAGCACCATGTCGTACGCCTTGGCCAGGCAGCGGCCGGGGTCGGACTCCATGTAGTCTTCGTGGCCGTCCTTGGGTGCGGTAAACGGGTGGTGCACCGCGTTCCAGCGGTTTTCCTCTTCGTCGAACTCGAACATGGGGAAATCGACCACCCACAGCGGCGCCCAGCGGTCTTCGAACAGGCCGTTCTTCTTCGCCAGTTCGCTGTGGCCGATCTTCAGGCGCAGAGCGCCGATGGCGTCGTTGACGATCTTCGCTTTGTCCGCACCGAAGAAGATGATGTCACCGTCGCGCGCGCCGGTGCGCGTGAGGATGGCCTCGATGGCGCGGTCGTGCAGGTTCTTGACGATCGGGCTCTGCAGGCCGTCTCGGCCCTTGGCGAGCTCGTTGACCTTGATCCAGGCCAAGCCCTTGGCGCCGTAAATCTTGACGAACTCGGTCAGCGCATCGATCTCGCTGCGAGGCATTTCCGCGCCGCCGCGCACGCACAGGGCGACCACGCGACCACCAGGCGTTTGCGCGGGGCCAGAGAAGACCTTGAAGTCCACATCGGCCATGACGTCGGTGAGTTCGGTGAACTCGAGCTTCACCCGCAGGTCGGGCTTGTCCGAGCCGTAGCGGTGCATCGCTTCGCTATAGGGCATGACCGGGAAGGTGCCCAGGTCCACGCCCAGCACTTCCTGGAACACGCCGCTGATCATGCCCTGGAACAGGTCACGGATTTCCTGCTCGGTGAGGAAGGAGGTCTCGATATCGATCTGCGTGAACTCGGGCTGACGGTCGGCGCGCAGGTCTTCGTCGCGGAAGCACTTGGTGATCTGGTAATAGCGGTCGTAGCCCGCCACCATCAGCAACTGCTTGAACAACTGAGGCGACTGCGGCAGTGCGAAAAACATGCCGGGATGGACGCGGCTCGGCACGAGGTAGTCGCGCGCACCTTCGGGGGTCGACTTGGTGAGCATCGGCGTCTCGATGTCGATGAAGCCATGCGCGTCAAGAAACTTGCGCACCGCCATCGCCACACGGTAGCGCAACATGAGGTTGCGCTGCATGTAGGGGCGACGCAGATCGAGCACGCGGTGCGTCAGCCGCGTGGTTTCCGAGAGGTTCTCGTCGTCGAGTTGGAACGGCGGCGTGACCGAGGGGTTGAGCACGACGATCTCGTGACACAGAACCTCGACCTTGCCGCTCTTGAGCTGCTCATTGACCGTGCCCGCGGGGCGAGCCCGCACGACCCCACGAACCTGAATGCAGAACTCGTTGCGTAGCCCCTCGGCGACCTGGAACATCTCGGGGCGGTCGGGGTCGCAGACCACCTGCACATAGCCTTCCCGGTCGCGCAAATCGACAAAGATCACGCCGCCGTGGTCGCGCCGGCGATTGACCCAGCCGCAAAGACTGACGTTTTGACCGATGAGGGATTCGGTCACCAGACCGCAATAGTGAGTTCGCATGGACATGGGAGACTTTCAGCGCAGTGAGATGCCTCTGCAACCAGAGACACCGGGGGGCACATCTTCAGGAGTGGGCGGGCCGATTGGCCGCGGCATCCGGAGCCACGACACCCATCGAGATGATGTATTTCAAAGCCGCGTCGACGCTCATCTCGAGTTCGATGACGTCCGAACGCGGAACCATGAGAAAAAAACCGGAAGTGGGGTTGGGCGTGGTCGGCACGTAAACGCTCACGTGCTCGCCAACCAGATGGGCCGCCACCTCGCCCCCGGGCTTGCCGGTGAGAAAGGCGATCGTCCACGAACCTGGCCGCGGATACTGGATCAACAAGGCCTTGGAAAACGCATGGCCCGAGCCTGAAAACAGCGTGTCCGCAACCTGCTTGACGCTGTTGTAGATGCTGCGGACCACGGGAATCCGCGTCATCAGTCGGTGCCACTGGCGCAGCCACCACTGGCCAAACATGTTGGCAACGAAAAGGCCGGTCAGCAAAATTCCGGACGCAACCAGGATGACCCCGAGCCCCGGAATATGACGCAGCGGCTCGGTGATGACGGCCAGGCCCGGGACGACCGCCGTGACGGCCCCGAGCATGGCGAGGAAGATGCCGTCGAGCAGGCCGACCAGCCAGGTCAGCACCCAGATCGTGACGCCCATGGGCAGCCACACCAGCAGGCCGGTAATGAAATACTGCTGGAAGCGGCGCTTCATGGGCGGTGCGGGCGAATGCGCTTAAAGAGACGGCTTCAGTGGCATGCGCAGGCCGCGCCGCATGCGCCGGACTCGCCAGCGGAGGCTGTGGCAGTCGACTCGCTCTTGGATTCGGTCGCCGCAGCGGACGATGCCGTCGCGGTGGCGGCGGCGCCTGAGGAACCGCCGCGGAAGTCCGTCACGTACCAGCCCGAGCCCTTGAGCTGGAACCCGGCCGCCGTGACCTGCTTTCGAAAGGTCTCCGCCCCGCAGGCAGGACACTTCGTGAGCGGAGCATCCGACATTTTTTGCAAAACGTCCTTGGCATGACCACAGGACTCACAACGGTAAGCGTAGATTGGCATGGCTTCAAAGGACAGTGTGAAAGGCAAAGCCTTGAATTATAGGCACCCAAGCCCCTCTTCAAGCCCCACGACCGATCGACTCGGCCGACGCCTCGAAGTGGTGGACATGCCCGGTGTGGTTGCGTATCCACTGCGGCCCGAGCGAGCCCACCGCCATGCCAAGAAACGCGGCCAGCAGCCCCGCGAGTTGCTGCGGGAACGCTTGCCCCAGCGCCGGCGTCAACATGAAAACCAGCCAAACCAGCAAGCCCGCCGCCACCGACAGGACCGCCCCCTGAGTCGTCGAGCGCTTCCAATACAAGCCTGCGACCAGCGGCACGAAAGCGCCAACCAGCGGCAGCTGGTAGGCGCTAGATACCAGTTCATAAATCGACGTGCCCTGCATCGCGACCGCATAACTCAGCACGCAGGCGGTAAAGATCAGCACCGTCAAGCGCATGGCCCGCAAGGTTTGCTGGTCGCTCATGCCCGGCCGAAGGTTGCGCAAGATGTTCTCGACGAAGGTCGTGCTCGGAGCCAGCAGCGTCGCCGAGGCGGTGGACATGATGGCCGAGAGCAGTGCGCCGAAGAACGCCACCTGCAGAACGGGCGGCATATGGTTCAAGACCAGCGTGGGCAGCACTTTTTGCGGATCTTCCTGGAGCAGAGCCGTGGCCTCGGGCATCACCAGCACGGCGGCGGTGACGACGAACATCGGAATGAAGGCAAAGCCGAGATACAGCAGGCCGCCCACGACGGGGCCGCGGCGGGCGATCTGCACGTTCCGCGAGGACATGACGCGCTGAAACACATCCTGCTGCGGAATCGAGCCCAGCATCATCGTGATCGCAGCCCCGATGAAGAACAACCAGTCGTGCATGCCGCCCTTGGGGAAAAACCGCAGCTTGTCCGCCTGCGCGGCGTAGGTGTACACCCGAGCCGCCCCGCCCGCCAGGTCGGCCGCAAACCAGGCGATCGCCAGCAAGCCGGCCGCGATGACGATCATCTGCACGAAGTCGGTCAGTGCCACCGACCACATTCCGCCGTAGAGCGTGTAGACGAGCACGACCAGCGTCCCTAGAACCATACCCCCGGCGACGCTCACATGGTCGGGCGCCAGCATCGAAAACACGAGGCCAAGCGCCGTGATCTGCGCGGCGACCCAGCCGAGGTAACTCAACAGAATGATGAGCGAGCAGGTGACCTCGACCGCACGGCCGTAGCGTTGACGGTAATAGTCGCCCAGCGTGATGAGTTTTCGCGGGTAGAGCTTGCCCGCGAAGAACAGGCCGACGAGAACCAGGCACATCGAGGCACCAAATGGATCTTCGACCACCGCGCCCAGGCCACCATCCACGAAGCGGGCAGATACACCCAGCACCGTCTCAGAGCCGAACCAGGTCGCAAACGTCGTCGCGACCACGACGGCCATCGGCAGGCTGCGGCCCGCCACCGCGTAGTCGGCGGTGTTGTGCACCCGACGCGCCGCGAGCAAGCCTATGGCCACCGAGGCGAGCAGATAGAAGACGATGAAACCGATCAACATGGAGGATCTCCGCAAAAAATCTCTAGGCGATGCGGAATCCGTGCCCGCGTTGGCGTGCGAGAGACGGGTTCAGCGTTGCCTCAAACTTCACAGGACACCGGACAAGCGCATGCGCAGGACGAGTTGCATCACGATCAAACCCAGGACGAAGCCCAGCCCGCCGTACAACAGCGCCTGCAGCAGCCGGTTGGTGCGGCGCTGTTCTCGCAGCAGTTCGAGCGTTTCGCGCTCGAGCCGCGCCCGATCCGACTTCAGATAGTCGTGCAGCAGCCGTGGCAGCTGCGGCAGGATCTTGGCGTACTGCGGCCCCTGGGCGCGCATTTCCTCCCACAGGCGCTGCGGGCCAACCTGCTCCATCATCCAGCGCTCCAGGAACGGCTTGGCCGTGCTCCACAAATCCAGTTCGGGGTCGAGCTCACGGCCCAGGCCCTCGATGTTGAGCAGCGTCTTTTGCAGCAACACCAGCTGCGGCTGAATTTCGACATTGAAACGCCGCGAGGTCTGGAACAGCCGCAGCAGCACCATGCCGAGCGAAATCTCGGCCAGCGGCCGATCGAAATAAGGTTCACAGACCGAGCGAATCGCCGACTCGAGCGCGTCGACGCGCGTCTCGGGGGGCACCCAGCCTGACTCGATGTGCAGTTCGGCCACGCGCTTGTAGTCGCGGCGGAAAAAAGCGGTGAAGTTCTGCGCGAGATACTCTTTGTCGAACTCGGTCAGCGTGCCCACGATGCCGAAATCGAGCGAGATGTAGCGACCAAACGTAGCCCGCTCCAGGCTGACCATGATGTTGCCCGGGTGCATGTCGGCGTGGAAGAACCCATCGCGAAAGACCTGGGTAAAGAAGATCGTGACGCCATCGCGCGCGAGCTTCTTGAGGTCGACCCCAGCCGCCCGCAGGCGCTCGACCTGACTGATCGGCACTCCCGTCATGCGCTGCATCACGATGACCTCGCTGGTGCAGTAATCCCAATACATCTCGGGAATGAGCACCAGGTCGAGCCCCTCCATGTTGCGCCGCAACTGCGCGGCGTTGGCCGCTTCGCGCACGAGGTCGAGCTCGTCGTGCAAATAGGTGTCGAACTCGGCGACCACCTCGCGGGGTTTGAGGCGTCGCCCATCGGCGCTGAGCCGCTCGACCCAGCCGGCCATCATGCGCATGAGCGCGAGGTCTTTTTCGATGACCGGCTGCATGCCGGGGCGTAAAACCTTGACGGCCACGTCGCGCTCGATCCCGTCGCGGCCCTTGAGACGCGCGAAATGCACCTGTGCGATGGAGGCGCTGGCGACCGGCTCGCGCTCGAAGCGGGTGAAGATTTCGCCGACCGGGCGACCAAACGCGCGCTCGATGATGGCCACGGCCACGGCCGAATCGAACGGGGGCACGCGGTCCTGCAGCCGCGCGAGCTCATCGGCGATGTCGGGCGGCAGCAGGTCGCGGCGCGTGGACAGCACCTGACCGAACTTGACGAAGATCGGCCCCAAGGCTTCGAGCGCCTCGCGCAGCCGCTGACCGCGGGGCGCGCTCAGGTCGCGTCCGAGGCGCGTGGCCCGCGCGAGCGCCCGCAACCCCCGATGCGAAAAGGCGTTGAGGACGAGTTCGTCGAGACCAAAGCGCACCGCCACCCAAAGGATGAAGGCACCACGCCAAAGCTGCCTCATCGCCGCCCCCGTTGATCGACGGGCGCCTCGTTCATGCGGACTCGACCGGCCGCTCGGCGCGGCCTGCGACGAAACGCCGCACGGCCGCAAGCAGCGTGCGGCCCGCCTCTGCCAACGCATGCGCCGGCGCATCCCCGAGGATGCGCGCGAGGTCCTCTTCGACGTCCCAGCGCACATGGTCGGCCAGCCACTGGACCTCGGCGGCCAGTTGCACATCACCTTCGATGCGCACCGGAGGCTTCTCGCCCTTGAGCAGCATCTGAGCCACCGCCCAGGGCGAAGGTTCGCTGACGGTCAGCACCAGATCGGGCGCGACCTCACCGGCTTCGACCGACTCGAACAAGCCGGCCGGGGTGATCTGCAACAGGATGTCCCATTGCTGCCAGGCCACCTGAATCTGCCGGCCGTGCAGGCGCTGGAGCCGCTGCATCGCCGCCGGCTCCTGCATCAGCACATGATTGAGCAGCAGCACCAGCCGCTGCTGCAGCTCATGGATCAGCCAGGGCGGAGGCTTGAGGCCAGCAGGCAAGGCTTGCGGGAGAGCCTCGAGTACGGAGAACGGGAAGGGCGTCGTCATGGGGTGCGATTATTCCCTGAAAGCGACTCGCCCCACCCCGAGCGCGGTTCGCAACCAACCCACCCGGCTGTGTGACCATCGGGATTACTGCAGGGCTTGCACGCCAGCAACCAGCCAGCCGCTGAGCCCCTGCTTGGGCTTGGAGAGATTCCAGACTTCGCGGAACGGTGTCGGCGCCGCCCCCGGTTCCTCCCGGATGACGCCATTGAACTCCACACTGGCCAGATAGGCGTCGCCGAGATCCTCGATGCCGAGCAAGCGGGCGTCGAGCATCACGACCTCGGTGTGGTTCGGCACGCCCGAGTCGTGGCGTTCGCGTTCAGCGAGCTGCGCTTGAATTTCAGCGACCATGGCGTCGGTCATCATCGAGCGCAGCGTCGCCATGTCGGCGCGGTCCCAAGCCGCCTGGAGGGTCACGAAATTGCGCTTGGCCGCGTCGAGGAAACCCGCCACGTCGAAGCCCGCCGGAATGCCCCAGCCCTGAGGGCCGTCCAGCGCGCCCGCCTGAGACGGCGTACCGAGCGCCGAGCCGATCATCGATCCACCGGCGGGCGTGAGGTCACGCTCCCACGGCCGGGCCGACGCATCGTTGCCCACCTTGTCCGGGCTGTAGCTGCGCAGCGCGCCTGGAGCGCCCGCCGCGCCTGCCGCGCCCGCCAGGGCCGGCTGCGGCGCAGCGCGGCGGCGCATCAAAGCCGCGACGACCGCCACGACGACGAAGGCGAGCAACACCAGCAACAACACCGACCCCAACGCCCCGCCCAAGCCGAGCGAGTGGGCCAGCCATGCCAAGCCCAGACCCGCGGCCAGCCCGCCGAGCATCGCGCCCCAAGGGCGCTTCGGTGCCGGAGCCGCAGCCTCCGGCGCTTTCGGCGCTTGGGCTGGCGCCGCGCTCTGAGCAGGCGCGCCCGGTGCGGCGGGCGGATTCGGATTCGCCGAGCGCTGCGTCACCTGGCTCGACTGCTGACCGATCGACTTTCCGCCACCCAGCCGCCGCGCCGCTTCAGCATCGAGACTGCCAAGGGCCAGGGCCAGGACCAGGGCGACAGACCAAAGTTGTTTCATGAGGGCTCCCAAGGTTGATTCGGTGTGGAGGCAACGCTCAGTCCCAAGCCTGAAGTTCAGCGTTGCCTAGGGCAACCCTGAATCAGTTCCCGCGATGGTGCGCGCCCGGCCGCGGGATGGGATGCGAGGCGCAAACCGCAGCCATAGCCAAAGCTATGGCGAGGATTTGCAACGACGCAGACCGCCCGCAGCCGGGATGCGCAGCGCGCGAGGGACTGGCTCAGGGTTGCCCTAGCACTTGATTCCAACATGAAGCGCGACGATGCCACCGGTGAGGTTGTGGTAATCCACATGACCAAAGCCCGTTTGTTTCATGAGGGCTTTGAGCGCTTCTTGGTCCGGGTGCATGCGTATGGACTCGGCGAGATAGCGGTAACTGGCGTCGTCGCCCGCCACCCATCGGCCCAAGGTCGGCAGTACCTTGAACGAATACCAGTCGTAGGCCTTTTCGAGTGGCTTGGCCACTTTCGAGAACTCGAGCACGAGCAGCTTGCCACCGGGCTTGAGCACGCGATTCATCTCGCGCAGGGCCACGTCCTTGTGGGTCATGTTGCGCAGGCCGAAGGCGACGCTGACCCGGTCGAAGCGCGCATCGGGAAACGGCAATTGTTCGGCGTCGCAAACCACGGTGGGCAACACGACGCCGGCATCGAGCAGCCGGTCGCGCCCGACACGCAACATGGATTCGTTGATGTCGGTGTGCACGACGCAGCCACGCGTGCCGACCTTACGGGCGAAAGCCAGCGCGAGGTCGCCCGTTCCGCCAGCGATGTCGAGCACCTGGTGGCCCTCGCGGACGTCGGCCACCATGACCGTGTACGCCTTCCAAAGACGATGCAGCCCTGCCGACATCAGGTCGTTCATCAGGTCGTACTTGGGCGCGACGCTGTCGAACACGCGCCGCACGCGTTGGGCCTTCTCTTGCTCGTCGACCGTCTCGAATCCGAAATGCGTGGTGCTCATGGGTCAGGGGGCCTTGCGGCCAAAAAAATCAAACAAATCCGCCGTTTGCCAGCAGAAAACGGCCCTTCTTTGCTCTCATTTTGAGATCAATGGGAATGGCACCCGCCCCCCGATTTTTCCGGCATGGGGGCGTCGCGGTCCAGCCCGGCCGCAGCCAGGCGCGACGCGTACTCCGCCCAGAGCGCCTGCTCGTTGGCGCCGAGGAAGTAGAGATACTCCCAGGTAAAGATGCCGCTGTCGTGGCCGTCGGAGAAGGTCGGTTGCACCGCGTAGTTGCCCACAGGCTCGAGCGCGACGATGTCGACCTCGCGCTTGCCGGTTTGCAGCACCTCCTGCCCGGGCCCGTGCCCCTGCACCTCGGCCGAGGGCGAGTAGATGCGCATGAGCTCGAACGGAATGCGAAAGCGCGCGCCGTCCGAGAACGCGATTTCGAGCACGCGCGAGGCGCCGTGCACCGTGAGATCCACCGGTGTCGGGGTGTCGGTCTTGAGGCCGGCCATGAAAGTCTCCTGCGTTGGGTGGGTTCAGCCTCTCAAACCAGCACGCGCTCGATGCCGCCGGCGTTGGCCGCAGCGACGTATCGCGGCAGCCAGTCCTCGCCGAGAATCTGACGCGCCATCTCGACGACGATGTAGTCGGCTTCGAGCAGGCCGTTTTGCAAGTCGTCCTCGTAGCGTTTGAGGCCTTGCAGGCAGCTCGGGCAGCTGGTGAGGATCTTGACGTTCGCGCCTGGCGCGACTACACCGCTGGAACGCAGCGCCGCCTCGCCGCGGCGGATCGACTCTTCTTTGCTGAAGCGGACCTGGGTCGCGATGTCGGGCCGGGTGACGCCCAACGTGCCCGACTCGCCGCAGCAGCGCTCGCTCTTGAGCACCTGGTCGCCGACCAGCGCCTGGACGGTCTTCATCGAGTCGCCGAGTTTCATCGGGTTGTGGCAGGGCTCGTGGTAGAGGAAGCCACCCTGCCCCGCCGGCAGCGTGATGCCTTTTTCCAGCAGGAACTCGTGGATGTCGATGATGCGGCAGCCGGGGAAAATGTCCTCGAAGCGGTAGCCCTGAAGCTGGTCGTAGCAGGTGCCGCAGCTCACCACCACGGTGCGGATGTCGAGATAGTTGAGCGTGTTGGCGACCCGGTGGAACAGCACGCGGTTGTCGGTGATGATTTTGTCGGCCTTGTCGAACTCGCCCGAGCCGCGTTGCGGATAGCCGCAGCACAGATACCCCGGCGGCAGCACGGTCTGCACCCCCGCATGCCAGAGCATGGCTTGGGTGGCCAGCCCCACCTGGCTGAACAGCCGCTCGGAACCGCAGCCGGGGAAGTAGAACACCGCTTCGGATTCGGGCGTGGTGGCTACCGGGTTGCGGATGATGGGGACGTAGTCCTTGTCCTCGATGTCGAGCAGCGCGCGCGCCGTCTTCTTCGGCAGCCCGCCCGGCATCTTTTTGTTGATGAAATGGATCACCTGCTCGCGCACCGGCGCTGGGCCGTGCGTCGCCGGCGGGCGCGCGGTCTGGCGGCGCGCCGCGACCTTGAGTACGCGGTTGGCCAGGCGCTGCGCCTTGAAACCCACGTCCACCATCGCGCTGCGCATGAGCTTGATGGTTTCGGGATGGGTGGCGTTGAGGAACAGCATCGCCGCCGCGTTGCCGGGTCGGAAGGACTTCTTGCCCATCTTGCGCAGCAGGTTGCGCATGGCCATGGTCACATCGCCAAAATCGATGTTCACCGGGCAGGGCGTGAGGCATTTGTGGCACACCGTGCAATGGTCGGCCACATCCTCGAACTCCTGCCAATGCTTGATCGACACGCCCCGGCGGGTCTGTTCTTCGTACAGGAAAGCCTCGATCAACAGCGAGGTCGCCAGGATCTTGTTGCGCGGTGAATAGAGCAGGTTCGCGCGCGGCACATGGGTCGCGCACACCGGCTTGCACTTGCCGCAGCGCAGGCAGTCTTTGACGCTGTCGGCGATCGCGCCGATGTCACTCTGCTGCATGATGAGCGACTCGTGCCCCATGAGGCCAAAGCTCGGGGTGTAGGCGTGTTCGAGGTCGCTCGCGTACACCGGCGCGCCGGGCTCACCGGTCGGCCGCCCGGCACCCCGCAGCAGCTTGCCGCGGTTGAACCGACCCTCGGGGTCGACGCGGCGCTTGTATTCGGCGAAGGGCCGCAGTTCCTCGTCGCTGAGGAATTCGAGCTTGGTGATGCCGATGCCGTGCTCACCCGAAATCACGCCATCGAGCGAACGCGCCAGCGCCATGATGCGCCGAACGGCCTCGTGCGCGGTCTGCAGCATCTCGTAGTCGTCGCTGTTGACCGGAATGTTGGTGTGCACATTGCCGTCACCCGCGTGCATGTGCAGCGCCACCCAGACCCGGCCTTTGAGCACGCGCTGGTGGATCGCGTTGCATTCTTCGAGGATGGGCGCGAACGCCCCGCCGGTGAAGATCGCGCGCAAGGGCGCGCGCAGCTGGGTCTTCCAACTCGCACGCAGCTCGTGGTTTTGCAGCTGCGGAAACAAGGCATCGACCTGGTCGAGCCAGCCCTGCCACTGCGCACGAACTTCGCGCACCAGCGTCAGCGCCTGCGCCACACGCTCGTCGAGCAGTTCCGCCGGGGGCACCTCGCCGCCCTCGCCTTGGGGAGCCAGCGGCAGGTTTCCACCCGAGAGAAAGGCCTCGAGCTCGTCGCACAGGCGCAGCTTGTTGCGCAGCGACAGCTCGATGTTGATGCGCTCGATGCCGTCGGTGTATTCGGCCATGCGCGGCAGCGGGATCACCACGTCTTCGTTGATCTTGAAGGCGTTGGTGTGGCGGCTGATCGCCGCCGTGCGCTTGCGATCGAGCCAGAATTTCTTGCGCGCTTCGGGGCTGACGGCGATGAAGCCCTCGCCCCCACGCGCATTGGCCAGACGCACCACCTCACTCGTCGCGCGCGCGACGGCGTCCGGGTCGTCCCCCGCAATGTCGCCAAACAACACCATCTTGGGCAGACCACCGCGCTTGCTCTTGGTGGCGTAACCGACCGCCTTCAGATAGCGGTCATCGAGGTGCTCCAGACCGGCCAGCACCACGCCGGAGCGCTTGGCCTCGGCGAACAGAAAGTCCTTGATCTCGACGATGCTCGGCACCGCGTCGCGCGCGTGGCCGAAAAACTCCAGACACACCGTGCGCGTGTGCGCCGGCATGCGGTGCAACACCCAGCGCGCGCTGGTGATGAGGCCATCGCAACCCTCCTTCTGTACCCCCGGCAGGCCGGCGAGAAACTTGTCGGTGACGTCCTTGCCCAGGCCTTCCTTGCGAAAGACGGCACCGGGAATTTCGAGGATTTCGCTGCGCACGCGGGTTTTGCCGTCGGCCTCGAAATACTGCAGTTCGAAGCGGGCGACCTCCGCATCATGGATCTTGCCGAGGTTGTGGTCGAGCCGCGTGACCTCGAGCCACTGCGCGTCGGGCGTGACCATGCGCCAGCTCGCGAGGTTGTCGAGCGCCGTGCCCCACAGCACCGCCTTCTTGCCGCCGGCGTTCATCGCAATGTTGCCGCCGATGCACGACGCGTCGGCCGAAGTGGGATCGACCGCAAACACAAAGCCCGCGCGCTCGGCGGCATCGGCGACGCGTTGCGTGACCACGCCGGCCTCGGTCCAGATCGTGGGCACGTCCCGATCCACCCCCGGCAGCCGCCGCATCTCGACCGCGCCCATGCCTTCGAGCTTCTCGGTGTTGATGACCGCGCTCTTCCAGGTCAGCGGCACGGCGCCGCCGGTGTAGCCGGTGCCGCCGCCCCGCGGGATGATGGTCAGGCCCAGTTCGATGCACGCGCGCACCAGCGCGGCCATCTCGGCCTCGGAGTCGGGCGTGAGCACGACGAAAGGCACCTCCACGCGCCAGTCGGTCGCGTCGGTCACATGCGAGACGCGCGAGAGGCCGTCGAACTTGATGTTGTCGCGCGCGGTGCAGCGGCCCAAGGCCCGCAGCGCCTGGCGCCGCAAGGCCGCGACCTCGCGCAGGCCCGCATCGAAGCCCTCGACCGCCTGCCGGGCCATGCCGAGCAGTTCGGCCACCAGCGCGTCGCGGCCGGCATCGGCCTCGGGCGTGCGCCGCTTGTCGATCTCGGCGAGGCGATGTTGCAGCGCCTCGACCAGCATCTGCCGGCGCTTGGGGTTGTCGAGCAGGTCGTCTTGCAAATAGGGGTTGCGCTGCACCACCCAGATGTCGCCCAGCACCTCGTACAGCATGCGCGCCGAGCGGCCGGTGTGGCGCTCTTCGCGCAGCTGCTCGAGCAGCGTCCAGGCGCGCGCGCCCAGCAGCCGAATCACGATCTCGCGGTCCGAGAACGAGGTGTAGTTGTAGGGGATCTCGCGTAGGCGCGGCTGATCGTCGCCGTGGGCCAGCAGGTGATGCAAAGGTGTGGGAGCGTTCATCGCGAAAGACCATCCGGCACGAACCGCCACCCGGATGGGGCGACCCGACGGAGGCCGGAATGTTACCGCAGCGCAACATTCACACGGCGGGGGTGGGGCCAAGCCGGCTCGGTCCACAAGAGCGGACAAACCCTCATGCGCCCGGGCCGTCACCGGATTTACATTGAATCGTCACAAACCGGCGCCACAATCGCCCCCGTTCCGACCCCGTTCACAGGAGATCCCATGAAACGAAGCTTCATCGCCGCTGCTTTCGCGGCCGCCTTTACCCTGCCCGCTGCGGCGCAAACCGAGATTCAATGGTGGCACTCCATGACGGGCGGCCTCAACGACTGGGTGACCGATCTTGCCAACGAGTTCAACGCCAGCCAGAAGGACTACAAGATCGTCCCGGTCTACAAGGGCCAGTACGACGAGTCGATGACCGCAGCGATCGCGGCCTTCCGCGCCGGAAACGCGCCGCACATCCTGCAGGTATTCGAAGTCGGCACCGCCACGATGATGGCGAGCAAGGGTGCGACGGTCCCGGTCGGCAAGGTGATGGCCGATGCGGGCTACAAGTTCGACCCCAAAGCCTACATTCCCGCGGTGGTCAGCTACTACACCGCGCCCAACGGCCAGATGCTGAGCTACCCGTTCAACAGCTCAACCACCGTCCTCAACTACAACAAGGACGCCTTCAAGGCCGCTGGCCTGGACCCCGAGAAAGCGCCCGCCACCTGGCCCGAACTCGTCGCTGCCGCCGCCAAGCTCAAGGCCAGCGGCCACAAATGCCCGTTCACCACGAGCTGGCAGGGCTGGACCCAGCTCGAGAGCTTCTCGACCTGGCACAACACCTTGTTTGCGTCAAAGAACAACGGCTTCGACGGCCTGGACGCGCGGCTGCTGGTCAACAGCCCGCTGCATGTGCGCCATATCGAGAACCTCGCCAACATGGCCAAGCAAGGCCTGTTCGTCTACAAAGGCCGCAACAACCTGGGCGACGCGCCGTTCTACTCGGGTGAGTGCGCCATGCAGACCGGCTCCTCGTCGACCTATGCCAACATTAAAAAGAACGCGAAGTTCAACTTTGGCATCGCGCCGCTGCCGTATTACCCCGACGTACCCGGCGCGCCGCAAAACACCATCATCGGCGGCGCTTCGCTTTGGGTGATGGCGGGTAAGCCAGCGAAGGATTACAAGGGTGTAGCCGCCTTCTTCAACTACCTCAGCAAACCCGAAGTTCAGGCCAAGAGCCACCAGCGCACGGGTTACCTCCCGATCACGCTGGCCGCGCTCGAACTCACGGAAAAGTCGGGCTTTTACAAGCAAAACCCCGGCACCGATACCGCCGTCAACCAGATGATCCGCAAGACCACCGACAAGTCGCGCGGCATCCGTTTGGGTAATTTCGTGCAAATCCGTGCCATCGAGGATGAAGAACTCGAGCAGGTTTGGGCCGGCAAGAAAGCGGCCAAGGAAGCCCTCGACAGCATCGTCAAGCGCGGCAACGAGCAGCTCGAGCGCTTCGAGAAGGCCAACAAGTCCTGACCCTCACGCGCGAAGTGCATCCCAGGTGCCGCCCGTGAGGGTGGCACCGTTTCCTTTTCTTTCATGGCTGTCGAAAAACGCGTCCGCTTCCAAAGTGCCTGGCTGCCCTGGGTGCTGCTGGCCCCGCAGGTGATCGTCGTCGCCGTGTTCTTTTTCTGGCCGGCGGGCCAGGCACTGGTGCAGTCGCTGCAGCAGCAAGACGCGTTTGGCATGAGCGTCGAATGGGTGGGGCTGGACAACTTCCGCCGCTTGTTTGCCGATGAGACCTACCTCGCCTCTTTCCAGACGACGGCGTTGTTCTCCGCGCTGGTGGCGTTTCTGGGGTTGTCGATCGCGCTCACGCTCGCCGTGTTCGCCGACCGGGTGGTGCGGTGCGCGAGCTTCTACAAGACGCTGCTGATCTGGCCTTACGCGGTCGCCCCAGCGGTTGCCGGGGTGCTGTGGCTGTTCATGTTTGCGCCGAGCATCGGCATCGTCACCTATGCGCTCGGCCGCATCGGCATCGAATGGAACAGCTTGCTCAACAGTCGCCATGCGATGGCGCTGATCGTGATGGCCGCCGTGTGGAAGCAAATTTCTTACAACTTCCTGTTCTTTCTCGCGGGCCTGCAAAGCATCCCGAAGTCGCTGATCGAAGCGGCTGCCATCGACGGCGCGGGGCCGTGGCGGCGTTTTTGGACCATCATCTTCCCGCTGCTCTCGCCCACCACCTTCTTTTTGCTGGTGATCAACGTGGTCTATGCCTTCTTCGACACGTTCGCCATCGTCGACGCGGCCACGCAGGGTGGCCCCGGCAAGGACACGGCGATTCTGGTCTACAAGGTGTATTACGACGGCTTCAAAGCCATGGACCTCGGCGGCTCGGCGGCGCAGTCGGTGGTGTTGATGGCGATCGTGATTGCGCTCACGGTGGTGCAGTTCCGCTTCGTCGAGAAGAAAGTCACTTATTGAGCGCGCAGCGCTTGGCTCATGGTCGAACGTCATCCCTTTCTGGATTTCCTCTCGCACTTGGTGCTGTTGCTGGGTGTGGCGGTGGTTGCGTTTCCGCTCTACATCACCTTCGTCGCGGCCACCCAGACCGCCGACGCCATCGTGCAAGTGCCCATGCCGATGAGCCCCGGGTCGCACCTGCTGGAGAACCTGGCGCAGGCTTGGCGCGGCGGCGGTGATGGCGCGGGGTCGACCGCGCCGGTCGCCCGCATGATGACGGTGAGCCTGATTTCGGCGCTCATCATCACGGTGGGCAAGATCGCGATCTCACTGCTGTCGGCATTCGCGATCGTCTACTTTCGGTTTCCGTTTCGGCAGTTCTTCTTCTGGGCGATCTTCGTCACACTGATGCTGCCGGTGGAGGTGCGCATCGGGCCGACTTACAAGGTGGTGGCCGACCTGGGCTTGCTCAACAGCTATGCGGGCCTCACGGTGCCGCTGATCGCCTCGGCGACCGCGACCTTTTTGTTTCGCCAGTTCTTCCTGACCGTGCCCGACGAACTCGTGGAGGCTGCGCGCATGGACGGAGCGGGGCCGCTGCGCTTCTTCAAGGACGTGTTGCTGCCCTTGTCGGCCACCTCGATCGCGGCGCTCTTCGTCATCCAGTTCATTTACGGCTGGAACCAATATCTGTGGCCGCTGCTGGTGACGACCAACGAGGACATGTACCCGGTGGTCGTGGGCATCAAGCGCATGATTTCGGGCGGCGACGCGGCCAACGAATGGAACGTCGTGATGGCCACCGCGCTGCTCGCCATGATTCCGCCGGCGCTCGTCGTCATCCTCATGCAAAAGTGGTTCGTCAAGGGCCTGGTCGACACCGAAAAATAGCCGCCCCTTGCCGCTGAACCCCAACACGATCCATGGCTTCCATCGAACTCCAGCAGGTCATCAAACGCTACGGCCGCGGCAAACACGCGGTCGAGGTGCTTCACGGCGTGGACGCACGCATCGAAGACGGTGAATTCGTCGTCGTCGTCGGCCCTTCGGGCTGCGGCAAATCCACCTTGCTGCGCATGGTGGCGGGCCTCGAGGAAATCACCGAGGGACAAATCCGCATCGGCGAGCGCGTGGTCAACGACCTCGAGCCCGCCCGGCGCGACATCGCCATGGTGTTCCAGAACTATGCGCTCTATCCGCACATGAGCGTGTTCGACAACATGGCCTATGGCCTCAAGATCGCCGGCGTGCCCAAGGACGAGATCCAACGCCGCGTGGACAAGGCGGCCGGCATCCTGGAGCTCGGCGCCTTGCTCAAGCGTAAACCGCGTGAACTCTCGGGCGGCCAACGTCAGCGGGTGGCGATGGGCCGCGCCATCGTGCGCGAGCCGCAGGCGTTTTTATTCGACGAGCCGCTCTCGAACCTCGACGCCAAGCTGCGCGCGCAGACGCGGCTGGAGATCCGCAAGCTGCATCGGGAGCTGGGCATCACCTCGCTGTTCGTGACCCACGACCAGGTCGAAGCGATGACGCTCGCGCAGCGCATGATCGTCATGAACGCCGGGCGCATGGAGCAGTTCGACACACCCGAGACGGTCTACAACCGCCCGGCCAGCACCTTCGTCGCGAGCTTCATCGGCTCGCCACCGATGAACCTGCTGCAGCACGCGCCCCAAGCGGGCCTCGGCGGGCCGGCGAACGCCATCCTCGGCGTGCGGCCCGAGCACCTGGTGCTCTCTGACAGCGGCTGGCCGCTGCAGGTGGACACGGTGGAACTCCTCGGCGCCGAGCGGCTCATCCACGCCCGGCTGGGCGACGAATTGCTGACCGTGCGCACCGAAGAGGCCGTGCCCGCGCCGGCGCTGGGCAGCACCATCCATGTGCAGCCCGTGCCCGGTAAGCTGCACTGGTTCGACCGCACCACGGGCCGGCGCATCGAAATCGACTGAAAGGCTGCCCCCGCGCACGCGCGGCCTGCCGAGCGGAGCCCACCGACCATGTCCCCACCCGATCTGCCTCGCTGGCCTTACCCGCGTTGGATCGCGCACCGCGGCGCGGGGCGGCTGGCGCCCGAGAACACGCTGGCGGCGTTTCGATACGGCGCGGCCTTGGGCTACCGCATGGCCGAGTGCGACGTGAAGCTCAGTGCCGATGGCGTACCGTTTTTGCTGCACGATGCGACGCTCACCCGCACCACGCGCGGGCTCGCGGACCTTGCCGGCCCCGCGGCCAGCCCGGTCGCGGGCGACCACGGCTGGGCCACGCTCGCGCAGCTCGACGCCGGGAGCTGGCATTCGCGCGCCTACGCGGGCGAGCCGCTGCCGACGCTGGCCAATCTGGCGCGCTACCTGCAGGCCAATGCGCTCCTGCTCAACATCGAGATCAAACCCACACCCGGCACCGAGGCGCGCACCGGGGCCGTCGTCGCCGAAACCGCCGCGCGCCTGTGGGCGCAGGCCCAAACGCCACCGCTGCTGAGCTCGTTCCAAGTCGAGGCGCTGGCGGCCGCAGCCGCCGCCGCGCCGGCGCTGCCGCGCGCGCTGTTGCTCGACACGCTGTGGGATGGCTGCCTCGAGCGCGCTGCGGCGCTCGGCTGCGTGGCGCTGGTGTGCAACCACGCGCTGTGGGATGCCGCACTGGTCGCACGAGCCCGCAGCCTCGGCCTGCGCGCCTTGAGTTACACGGTCAACGACGCCTGGGCGGCCCAACGCCTGCTGGCACTTGGAACCGACGGCATCATCACCGACCGCGTCGACCTCTTCGTACCCGAGGGGTGAAAAACTCAGCGGCGGGTTTGGAAGGCGAGGACCGAGCCGACGACGAGGACGAGTGCGGCATAGGTCAGCATGCGCCCGTCACGGCCCAGCAGCAGGAGGCCCGCGACGAGAACGCCTGCACCGAGCGCAAAATTCAGCGCGATCCGCCAGCCGATCGCCGCCGCGCCGAGCCGCTGGCCCCGCATCCAGGCCAGCAGGCACCCGCCGAAGACGGCCAGCGCCGCCGCCGGAGCGAAGAAATTGAGCAGATGCCAAAAAGCGGCGACGGGGCCCATGGGGTTAGAGCGTCGTGGAGATCTGCCGCTCCTCGAGCGGCGGGCGGTGAGAATGTCGGAGCCGTCGGGCGAGCGTAGGCCGGGCTCAATTTTATAATCCGGGAATGTCTGTCTGGGCCTTGGGCATCAACCACACGACCGCGCCACTCGATCTGCGCGGTCGTTTCGCTTTCGCGCTCGAACAAATCAAGCCCAAGCTGGCCTCGCTGCGCGCCTCGGTTCCGACCCACCCCGAGGCCGCGATCCTCTCGACCTGCAACCGCACCGAGATTTACGGCGCGAGCGAGCAAGCGCCGATCGACCACGCCCTGGGCTGGCTGGCCAACGTGGGCGGCGTCGACGCCGCGGTCTTGCGACCGCATGTCTATGCGCTCGAAGATGCCGAGGCGGCGCGACATGCGTTCCGGGTGGCCAGCGGGCTCGACTCGATGGTGCTGGGCGAGCCGCAGATTCTGGGCCAGATGAAATCCGCGGTGCGGGTCGCCGAGGAAGCCGGCGCGCTCGGAACCACGCTCAACCAGCTGTTTCAGCGCAGCTTTTCCGTCGCCAAAGAGGTGCGCAGCACGACCGAAATCGGGGCGCATTCGATCAGCATGGCGGCAGCGGCGGTGCGGCTGGCGGCTCAGTTGTTCGAAGACCTCAGCCAGGTTCGCGTGTTGTTCGTCGGCGCGGGGGAGATGATCGAACTCGCCGCGACGCATTTCGCGGCCAAGAGCCCCAAGAGCATGGCGATTGCCAACCGCACGCTCGACCGCGGAGAGCGGCTCGCGGCGCGCTTCGGCGCCGAGGTCATGCGCTTGGCCGACCTGCCCGAGCGCTTGCATGAATTCGACGCGGTGGTGAGTTGCACGGCCAGCACCTTGCCGATCATCGGGCTCGGGGCGGTGGAAAGCGCGCTCAAGCAGCGCAAGCGCCGGCCGATGTTCATGGTGGATCTGGCGGTGCCGCGCGACATCGAGCCTGAGGTTCAGAAGCTCGAAGACGTCTACCTCTACACCGTCGACGACCTCTCAAACGTCGTCCAAACCGGCCAGGCCAATCGGCAAGCAGCGGTCGAACAGGCCGAGGCGATCATCGATGCGGGCGTGCAGAGCTTCATGCACTGGTTGCTGCTGCGCGATCCCAAACGCGGCGTCGTGCCGGTCATTCGGCGCCTCCAGGCGCAGGCCGATCAATGGCAGGGCGTCGAAATCGCCCGCGCGCGGCGGCTGCTCGCCCGCGGCGCCACGGTCGACGAGGCGCTCGAAGCGCTGGCCCGCGGCTTGACGCAAAAGATGCTGCATGGCGCGCTGGCGGAACTCCAGGGCGCCGACCCGGATCAACGCGAGGCCGTCATGCGCACCGTCGAGCGCTTGTTCCTGCGCTCGAGCCCGCGCGAGCGCTAGCGCTCCACCCGCCCGCCGCGCCCCGGCGTGACGGGCCCCAGTGTCCCCCGCGGTCGTCCGCACCGGCCCTTTGCCTTTTCTGATCCCACTGATGCATCCGCTCCTCGAACGACAGATCGACACGCACATCCAGCGTCTGGGTGAACTCGACTACCTGCTGGGCCAGCCTGACGTCGCGTCGGACATGGAGGCGTTTTTGCGCCTGTCCCGCGAGCGCGCCGAGGTCGCCGCGGTTGCCGAGCGCGCCGAGCGCTGGCGACAGCGGCGGGCCGACCTGGAGCACGCGCAAGCCCTGCTCGAAGCGTCGCGCGACGATCCGGACATGCAGGCGCTCGCGCAGGCCGAAGTCGAAGCGGCTCAGGCCGAGATCGAGTCGCTCGATGCCGCGCTGCAGCGCCTGCTGCTGCCGCGCGACCCTGAAGACGCGCGCCATGCCTACGTGGAAATTCGCGCCGGCACCGGGGGCGACGAATCGGCGCTGTTCGCCGCCGATCTGCTGCGCATGTACACACGCTACGCGGAACGGCGCGGCTGGCGCAGCGAGCTCATCCACGCCTCCCACACCGAGCTTGGCGGGCTTCGCGAGGCCGTGCTGCGCATCGAGGGCGAGGGGGCCTACGGCGCCTTGCGCTTCGAGTCGGGCGGCCACCGGGTGCAGCGGGTGCCGGCGACCGAAGCCCAGGGCCGCATCCACACGAGCGCTTGCACGGTCGCGGTGCTGCCCGAGGCCGACCCGAGCGAGGCGGTGCGGCTCAACCCGGCCGAGCTGCGCATCGACACCTTCCGCGCCAGCGGCGCCGGGGGCCAGCACATCAATAAGACCGATTCGGCGGTCCGCGTCACCCATCTGCCCACGGGCATCACGGCCGAATGCCAGGATGGGCGATCGCAGCACAGCAACAAGGCCCGCGCGCTCCAGGTGCTGGCCTCGCGGTTGCAGGAAAAGGAGCGCCGCGAACGCGCCGAGCGCGAAGCCGCTACGCGCAAGAGCCTCATCGGCAGTGGCGACCGCAGCGACCGCATCCGCACCTACAACTTCCCACAAGGCCGCGTGACGGACCACCGGATCAACCTGACGCTCTACCAGCTGGGGGCCGTGATGGACGGCGAGCTCGAGCCGCTGATCGAGGCGCTCGACGCGGCGCGCGCCGCAGAGCAAATGGCCACGCTCCAGGAGACTGCGCCGTGATCGCAAGGCGCTTTCCCGCGACTTTTCGGACCAAAAAACGCCGATTGCCGGCATGAATTGCTGCTTTTTTGCTATTGAAACAAGAGTAATGGCTACACCCACAGCACCGCTCGGAGGCGGTCCGACCGTCGCTTCGCTGCTCGCCGCAGCGTCGGCGCAGGTGGACGCGATCGACGCGCAGGCCCTGCTGCTGACCGCACTGGGCCGCGCCGCACACGACCGCGCCTGGCTCTTTGCCCACGGGGAAGACCCGCTCACGCCCGAGGCGGTGGCGCACTACCGCTCGCTGGTCGAGCGTCGCTGTCACGGCGAGCCGCTGGCCTACATTCTGGGTGAGCGCGAATTCTTTGGGCTGCGGCTGCAGGTGGACGCCCGCGTGCTCGACCCGCGCGCGGATACCGAAACCCTCGTCGATTGGGCGCTCGAGTGCCTGGCTACGGGTGCCGAGTCGTCTCCGCGCGTGCTCGACCTCGGCACCGGCAGCGGTGCGATTGCGCTGGCGATCGCGCACACGGCCCCAAGTACTTCGGTGACGGCCGTCGACGCGAGCCGCGAGGCCTTGGCCCTCGCGCAGGCCAACGCGCTACGTCTGGGCCTGACGCTGCGGTTTGCCCACGGTTCCTGGTTCGATCCGGTCGCCGGCGACCAGTTTGACCTCGTGGTGTCGAACCCGCCCTACATCGCCGAGGATGACCCCCATCTCGCCGCCCTCCGCCACGAGCCGCGCGTGGCGCTGGTCTCGGGCGCCGATGGGCTCGACGACCTGCGCCGCATCATCGCCGCCGCGCCCGCGCATCTGGCCCCCGGGGGCTGGCTGCTGCTCGAGCACGGCTGGAATCAGGCCGAAGCCGTGCGGGCACTGCTCACGCAGGCCGGCTTCGAATCCGTCCAAAGCCGACACGACCTTGCGGGCATTGCCCGCTGCAGCGGCGGGCGTTGGCGCACCTCTTCGGCCAAACTGCGACAATTCGGGTTTTCCCTTCCACCCCAAGAGGCCAAGGACCATGAGTGATACCGAAACCCAAAAGCGCATCGACGATCTGGTGAAAAACAACGACATCGTGCTGTTCATGAAAGGCACGGCGAGCTTCCCCATGTGCGGCTTTTCGGGCCGCGCGATCCAGATCCTCAAGGCTTGCGGCGTGGACCCGAAGGCGGTCACCACCGTCAACGTACTCGAAGACGAAGCCATCCGCCAGGGCATCAAGGAATACAGCAACTGGCCAACGATTCCGCAGCTCTACATCAAAGGGGAGTTCATCGGCGGCTCGGACATCATGATGGAGATGTACGAAAGCGGCGAGCTGCAACAACTGCTCGGCGCCAAAGTCTGAGCAGCGTCCCATTGCGGCTGATCGCGGAGATCGGCCACGGGGCCGGGATGCGCGACGCACCCGTGTGGGTTTGGGGCAACGCTGAATAAGTTCCCGCGATGGCGCGCGCCGGGCGGCGGGATGGGATGCGA
>NZ_JAEMQB010000081.1:0-5939 GCF_022759015.1 Tibeticola sp.
GTGGAAGGCGAAACCCGCCCTCTGCCCGACCCCTTCTTCGTGATCGCGACGCAAAACCCGCTCGAGCAACTCGGCACCTACGCCCTGCCCGAGTCTCAGCTCGACCGCTTCATGATGCGGATCTCGCTAGGCTATCCCGACCGCGCTGCCGAACGCGCCTTGCTGGTCTCGGGCGACCGCCGATCGCGCCTCGCGCAGGTGCAGCCGGTGCTGACGCCGCTCGAGCTGTTGCGGCTGCAGGAACAGGTGAACGCCGTGTTCGCTTCCGACGCGCTGCTCGACTATTTGCAGGATGTGCTCGACGCCACCCGCAGCGGCCGCTGGTTTGTCGAGGGTTTGTCGCCGCGTGCGGGCGTGGCGTTGCTGCGCGCGGCCCGCGCCTGCGCACGGCTCGAGGGTCGCGACTACGTCACCCCCGACGATGTGCGCGCCATGCTGCCCAAGGTCGCTGCTCACCGTCTGCAGCCGCTGCCCGATTCGGGGCGCAGCGCGAGCGCGCAGCTCGAAGCCCTGCTGGAAGCCCTGCCGCTGGTCTGATCCTAAATCCGGCAGTTGACCGCTTTTCGCTGAATGCAAGGTGTTGATGTTTGAACAGTTTTCGGTACGGAGGCCGTTCACCGTTTGGGTGGGCGCGCCCAACTGCCGGATTTAGGCTGATGACAGAAAGGACAGCAAGAACCCTCGGCCTTCCCCACGCGCGCGCGGCGACCATCGACCGACCGCGCAGCCGATGGCCGCTGCCGGGCCGGATCGGGCGCGCGGTGCTCGCAGGCTCGCGGCTGCGCGCGCGATGGCAGCGCTGGATGGCCGCGCGTCACGAAGCGCGAGAGGACGTGACCCTCGACCACCGCACGGTTTACATCCTGCCGACCGGGGCGGGGTGGATGTTGGCGGCCACGCTGCTGGTGCTGCTCGTGGCCTCGATCAACTATCAGCTCAACCTGGGCTATCTGCTGACCTTTTTGCTCGCGGGCAGCGCGCTCGCCGCCATGCATGTCGGCCACGCCAACCTGCGCGGCCTGCGCCTGCGCCTGGGTCCGTCGCCGCGCTGCTTTGCAGGAGCGGCGGCGCCGCTCGTGGTCGCTCTGGCCGAAGCCGACGGCCGCGCGCGCTGGGCACTGGCCGTGCGCACGGTCCAAGCGCCCGAGGGCTGGGCCTACGCCGATGTGCCCGCGCAAGGGCAAGCCAGCGTGGAACTGGCATGGACACCGGCGCAGCGCGGTCGGCAAACGCCGCCCCTCGTGATCGTGCAGTCCTTGTTTCCGCTCGGCAGCTTTCGGGTTTGGACGGTCTGGCAGCCGCTGCGGCCGGTGCTGGTGTATCCCGCCCCGGAGCCGGCCGCGCCCCCGCTGCCGCACCCAGACCCCGAGCCCTTTTCGGACCTGGCGCGCAGCACGCGCGCGATGGCTCTGTCGGAGGAGTTCCACGGCCTGCGGCCCTGGCGACCGAGCGACGGGCTGCGCCGCGTGGCCTGGAAGAAGTTCGCCCGCAGCGGCGAGTTGCTCACTCGGGATGCCTCCGGCGCGGCGCCGGCTCCGCTGTGGCTCGATCTGGTGCAGACCGGGCTGCGGGACCGGGAGGCAGCGCTGTCCCGGCTCTGCGCCTGGGTGCTGGCCGCCGATCGGCTGGGGTTGCGGTATGGCCTGCGGCTCGGCGAGCTGCGGCTGGCGCCCGACAGGGGCGCGGCGCACTGCGACGCCTGCCTCAGCGCGCTGGCGCTCTATCCGCGGGAGCCGGGCGCATGAGCGCCGCACAGGACCACGCCCCAGAGGCCGGTGCGCACCGGCCTCGAAGCCTCGGGTTCCGGCCCCGAGCGGCGACGCTGCCGCGCGAAACCCGCGACACGCTGTTTTTGCTGCTCGTGATCGCGGCGGTGATCGCACCGCATCTGCCGCACATTCCGCTCTGGGCCGGCGCGGCGGCGGCCGCGGCCCTGGCCTGGCGCGCTGGGCTCGCCTGGATGCAGCGCCCTTTGCCCTCCCGCGGCTGGCTGATCGCCCTCACCGCAGGCGTCGCCGCGCTCACCGTCTACAGCCAGGGGACTTTGCTCGGGCGCGATGCGGGGCTGAGCTTGATCGTCGTGATGTTGGCGCTCAAAACGCTGGAGTTGCGGGCCCGACGCGACGCCATGGTGGTGTTTTTCCTCGGCTTCTTTACGCTGCTCACGCACTTCTTCTATTCGCAGTCGCTGGGTACGGCCGCGGCCATCGTGCTGGCGCTCTGGGGGCTGCTCACCGCTTTGGTGAATGCGCACCTGCCGCTGGGGCGACCGTCGCTGAAGATGGCGGCTGCGATGGCACTCAAGCTCACCCTCTGGGGCACGCCGGTGATGCTGGCGCTATTCGTGCTGTTTCCGCGCGTGGCGCCGCTCTGGGGGCTGCCAGCGGACGCCGAACGCGCGCGCAGCGGCCTATCGGCGAGTATGGACGTCGGCAACATCGCCCAACTGGTGCTCGACGACACACTGGTGATGCGGGTGCGCTTCGACGGGCCCGCGCCCGCCCAGCCCTTGCTGTATTTCCGCGGGCCGGTGCTCAGCGCCTACGACGGCCGCACCTGGCGGCCCACCCCCGTGCCGGAGCGTGCGGATGCCGAGCGCAGCGGCTCGCTGGTGCAGCCGCTGGGGGCACCGACCGGATATGAAGTGACGCTCGAGCCCACGCGCCAGCCCTGGCTGTTCGCACTCGAGTTTCCGCTGGTGCTGCCGCAGCTGCCGGGGCTGCTCACCCGCCGCACCGCGGACCAGCAGTGGCTGGCCGAGCGACCGATCCAAGAGCGCCAGCGTTATCGGGTCGTGAGCCACCTCGAACACCGCCTGGGGCCTTCCACGGCGCAAGGCCATGAACGGATCGCCCTGCGAGAGGCGGTCGCCCTGCCGCCGGGCTACAACCCTCGAACGCTGGAGCTTGCTGCCGAGCTGTTGCGCGATCCTGCGGTGCGCGCAGCCGGCGCGCGTGGGGCGGTGGATGCCGCCCTCGATCGCCTGCGCCGGGGCGGCTACCGTTACACGCTCGAGCCCCGGCCGGCCGGTGTGCATGCAGCCGATGCGTTCTGGTTCGACACGCGGGAGGGATTTTGCGAGCACATCGCGTCGGCCTTCGTCGTCCTGATGCGAGGCATGGACGTACCGGCGCGCGTGGTCACGGGCTACCAAGGGGGCACGTTCAACTCGGTCGATGGCGTGCTCGAGGTTCGCCAGAGCGACGCCCACGCCTGGGCCGAGGTTTGGATCGAAGGCGAGGGCTGGCTCCGCGTCGATCCCACGGCTGCGGTGGCGCCCAGCCGCATCGGCAGCTTCCAGCGTCTGGCGCTACCCGCCGGAGCGGTCGAGAGCACGCTGCTGCGCTTGAGCCCCACCCTGCTGCAGCGCCTGCGCGACGGCTGGCGTGCGCTCGACCATGCGTGGAACCAGTGGGTGCTGGACTACACGCCGCAACGGCAGTTCGATCTGTTGCGCCGATTCGGCATCCGCGAACCCGACAGCCGCGACCTGGGCGTCGCTCTGGCCGTGGTGGCGACGGTCGCCGCAGCGGCGACGGCTTGGGCGGGCGCCCGTCCGTGGCGCCGACGCGATCCGTGGCTGGCCACGCTCGAAGCCTGCCGCCGACGGCTGCGTCGAATGGGCTACGCGGTGCCGCCGCAAGCCACGCCCCGCGCGTTGATCCAAACGCTGCAAACGAAAGCCATCGAGCATCCTGCGCAGCGCGAGGCGGCCCTGCGCCTCTGCGCCGCGCTCGAAGCGCTGGAACGCGAGCGCTACGCACCAGCCATGCCCGAGCCCGGCGCGGCACGGGCTCACGCGCGCTCCAATCTTCGGCACGCACTCGCGCAGTTCGGCCGCCCCGGATTCAGACCATGACCGATCGTTTCAAAAATGCAATCATTTTGATAGCAATGATCGCCCAATTTTCGCCGGCGTTTGCGAAAAAACACCCCAAAAAGCCCACAGCGACGGCGATCACGGTCCGTGAGGAGCGGCTGGCGACGGCGGCGACGATGTACGCGCATCGGCCCGAAGCAATGGCGTTCGCCGACGATCTGGCCGAGCGCCGCGACCTCGACCGCGAGGCCGTGCGCGCGGCCATGGCCCAGGCCCGGCGGCTGCCGCAGGTCGAACGTCTGATCCTGCCGCCCCCCACCGCCCAGGCGAAGAACTGGCGGGCTTACCGGGCACGTTTCATCGAGCCGGTGCGCGTGGCCGCGGGCTTGCGCTTTTGGCGCGCCCATGCCGACACCCTCGCGCGGGCCGAGGCCGAGACCGGCGTACCCGCCGAGATCATCGTGGGCATCCTGGGCGTGGAGACGATCTGGGGGCAACAGATGGGAACGTTTCGGGTCATCGATACGCTGGCAACCCTGGCCTTCGACTTCCCTGCCGCACACCCACGCGCCGCCGCGCGGCAAGCGTTTTTCCGCGACGAACTCGAGCAGTTCCTGACCCGCGCGCAACGCACCGGCACCGATCCGCTGCAGCCCCGCGGCAGCTACGCGGGTGCGATGGGGATGCCGCAGTTCATGCCTTCGAGCGTCGCCAAGTACGCGGTGGACTTCGACGGCGACGGCACGGTGGATCTGAACACCCCCGCCGACGCGATCGGCTCGGTGGCCCACTATCTGCGGGCCTTTGGCTGGAAGCCGGGCGTGCCCACCCACTTCCAGGTGGAACTGCACGCCACGCCGGCCCAGTTGGATGCCCTACTCGCCCCCGACATCCTGCCCAGCTTCAGCGCGGCGCGATTGGCCGAACTCGGCGCGACGCCCGAGCCTGCCGCTCAGTCTTACGGCGGGCCGCTGGCGCTGGTGGAGTTGCAAAACGGCGGCGACGCGCCGAGCTATGTGCTCGGCACCGAAAACTTCTACGCCATCACACGCTACAACTGGAGCAGTTACTACGCGATGGCCGTGATCGAATTGGGCCTCGCGGTGCGCAAGGCCTGGGAAGCGCATGCGCGCAGCACGCAGACGGCAAACGAGCCGGTGGCGACCGCCGCCGAGCCGCGCGGCGAACGCTGATCAGCGCGGCGGCAGATACTTCGCCGGGTCGACCGGCTTGCCCTGACGCCGGATCTCGAAATGGAGCTTGGGCCGATCGGCGTCGCTGGCGCCGAGCTCGGCAATCTTCTGTCCCTTGCGCACCGTCTGGTCTTCCTTCACCAGCAGCGTCTGGTTGTGCGCGTAGGCGGTCAGGAAGGTGTTGTTGTGCTTGAGGATGACGAGGTTGCCGTAGCCGCGCAAGCCCGCGCCCGCGTAGACGACCCGGCCATCGGCCGCAGCCACGACCGGATCACCGGGCTTGCCCGCAATGTCGATGCCCTTGTTTTTCTGCTCGTCGAAGCCCGCGATCACCGCGCCGCTCGCGGGCCAGATGAACGAAATGCCCGCATCGGCCGCCGCCGAGGCATCTGGCTTCGCTTCCTCGGGCTTGGATGCCACCGAGCTGGCTGCGGCCGGCGCAGTCGCCGACGCGCTGGACGCCGCCGAGCCCGCCGGGACGGGGCTCACCGTCACGCTGGCCGCACCGATGGGCCGCGTCACCACACCGCTCGCGGCGGGTTCGGGTGCCGCTGACGAGCCGCCGCTGGTCCCCGAGACCGGCGGAATCACCCGCAAGACCTGACCGACCTCGATCTGGTTCGGGTTGTCGAGCTTGTTCCAGCGCGCGAGATCGCGCCAGGACTGCCCGGTCTCGAGCCCGATGCGCATGAGTGTGTCGCCCGGACGCACCGTGTAGTAACCCGGCTTGCCCGCGTTTTCGGCCCCGGGCAGGGGCTTGGCAACCTCAGGCGCCGCGGGGGCGGGGGCCGATGGCGCGGGCAGGCGGCCGGCTGCAAGACCCCGGTCCTCCACGGGCGCCCGTGTGGGCCGGCTCGACGAGCACGCACCCAGCGTCGCCGCCACGAAAACCACCAGGCCGAGGGCCCGCCAACGATGAAATCCAA
>NZ_JAEMQB010000142.1:0-4414 GCF_022759015.1 Tibeticola sp.
CGCAGTCGAACCGCACCGGAGTGGCGGCCCTGACCTTCGACGCTGTGGACGACGCGCAGGATGGGCGCGCGAGCGCGGGCTGCTGCCGCAGGTGTCGGGGCCGAGTCCGTGGCCTGATGGCTGGTGTCTGCCCAAAACGACGGCGGGGAGTCCGCTCGGGGCGTCTTTGGCAGGGTCGGTCTTGCCAGTGTCATGGCCGCCGATGCGTTGCACGCGGTGGCGCGTTGCCCGAAGCGGCGCAGCCGCGCCTGGATGCCCTGGATAAGTCCCATGTAAACCTCTCCGATCGATCGGTTGAACACAGGCAGGATTGACGATGAAGCCCGAGCGCTGCAGGGTTGAGTGCTTCCGCGGCACTCAACGCCCGCCACCTGCAGGACGGGGTCGCTGACACGACGGTTCAGTCAGGATGGCTGGGGCCGGGCTCCACCGTGTTTGGGCGAAGGTGACGGTGGGCGGCGCCTCTGCCCCTTCAAGGACAGTGCGGCCGGATCAGACCGACGGCCAAGCCTTCGATTTCGATCGACGCTCCGGGTTGGACGATGATGGGGGCGAAGTCCGGATTCTCGGCGCGCAGTTCGATGTGGTCCGGGTGTCGCACCAGACGCTTGACGGTGACTTCGCCGTCGATCCGGGCCACGATGATTTCGCCGTCGCGAGCATCTTGGACCCGCGCGACGGCCAGCAGGTCGCCGTCCATGATGCCCGCGTCGCGCATCGAGAGGCCACGCACTTTGAGTAGATAGTCGGGTTTGCGGCTGAACAGGCTGGCCTCGACATGAAAGGTTTGCTCGACGTGCTCTTCAGCGAGAATCGGATGGCCGGCGGCCACACGCCCGACGAGCGGTAGCGCGAGCGTCGAAAGCTCCTTCAGCAGAGATGAGCCGAACGATCGCTCGCCCTCTGTTTTGAAGGCGCCTAGGCGAAGGCGGATGCCCCGTGACGTTCCGCTGACGAGTTCAATGGCACCTTTGCGGGCGAGCGCTTGCAGATGTTCCTCTGCCGCGTTGGCCGAGCGAAAGCCGAGTTCGGCGGCGATTTCTGCCCGCGTCGGAGGGGCGCCGGTATTGGCAATGGCGCTTTGAATCAGTTCAAGCACCTGTTGTTGCCGGGGGGTCAGGCGATCGGAGCCGGACTTCGAAGGGGGCATGGCTGCTCCAGAGGTTTGGCTGTAAGAATATCCAGTAACTGTATTTTTAGCCAGTTTTTTCCATCATGCAAGCGTTCAATGAAACGGTGGGGCAGCGTGTCGTTTTTCTGGCGACTGGGGGGACGATTGCGGGGCAGGCCGCCGATGCGGCGGATGCCGTCGGCTACCGGGCGGCCCAGATCGGAATCGAGGCCTTGTTGGAGCGGGTGCCCGGGCTGGCTCAGCGCTTGGGGTCGTGGACGAGCGCCGCAGAGCAACTGGCCCAAGTCGACAGCAAAGACATGTCGCTGTCGGTCTGGCAGGCTTTGGTGCGGCGGTGCCAGGAGTTGATCGACGATGAGGCCGTGGGTGCCGTGGTGGTCACCCACGGCACCGACACGATGGAGGAGAGCGCGTACCTGCTCGAACAACTGTTGGATGTGGACGCCGCTCGCGTCGTGCTGACCGGTGCGATGCGACCGGCGACGGCGGTGCAAGCCGATGGCCCTCAAAACCTGCTGGACGCGGTCAGCCTTGCCACCGATGCACGGGCTCGCGGTGTCTGGGTGACGTTTGCAGGGCGGGTTTATGCCCCGGCCTGGGTGCGCAAGGCCCATCCGTATCGCCTCGATGCGTTCGACGCCGGCGACGCCGGCCCATCAGCCTGGATCGAGGAAGGCCAGGTGCGCTGGTTGTGTGCGCCGGTCTCGAATGGTGATGGCTTGGCGGCAGGCCATTCAAGAGCCGCTGGCCGGGCCGCGTTCCTGGCCGCGCAGCGCTGGCCCTGGGTTGAAATCATCCACAGCCACGCGCTGGCCGATGCGCGGGCGGTTTCCGTCTTGGTGGACGCGGGCGTGGAAGGCTTGGTCGTTGCCGGGACCGGCAATGGGACGGTTCACGTCGAGCTCGAGCGCGCATTGACGCGTGCGGTCGAGCACGGTGTGCGCGTGGTTCGCTCGACGCGCTGCGGGGTTGGGCGGGTGATTGGCACGCCCGCGGACGCTTTCGCGTCCGCGGGGAGTCTGAGTCCGGTCAAGGCGCGCATCCGCCTGGCGCTGGACCTGCTGAGCCGCGAGGGTCAGCTCTCGAGCGCTGCCAGCGCGCGCTGAGTGATTTCTTCGACCGTGCCCACGCCGCTGATGGCGCGATATTTCGGTGCGTGTTCGGGGTCGACTTCGGCCCACTTGCGGTAGTAGTCGACCAGGGGCCGAGTTTGCGCACTGTAGACCTCGAGCCGCTTGCGCACGGTTTCTTCCTTGTCATCGTCGCGCTGGACGAGCGGCTCGCCGGTGATGTCGTCCTTGCCTTCGACCTTGGGCGGGTTGAACTTGATGTGATAGGTGCGTCCGGACCCCGGGTGCGAGCGGCGGCCACTCATGCGCTCGATGATGGCTTCGAATGGAACATCGATCTCGAGCACGTAGTCGATCTTGATATTCGCGTTCTTCAGGGCTTCGGCCTGGGCGATGGTGCGGGGAAAGCCGTCGAAGAGGAAACCATGGGCACAGTCGGGCTCGGCGATGCGCTCCTTCACGAGCTTGATGATGAGGTCGTCGCTGACCAGCCCACCGGCGTCCATGACGCTTTTGGCTTGCAGCCCCAGCGGGGTTCCGGCTTTCACGGCTGCCCGCAGCATGTCGCCTGTGGAGATCTGGGGAATGCCATATTTCTTCGCGATGAACGCGGCCTGAGTGCCTTTGCCGGCGCCAGGGGGGCCCAAAAGAATCAGTCTCATGATTTACCTCGAGTCAATGGAAAACTTAGGGTCGATTTCTGTTCGGGCGCGGGCTTCGCGGCCAGGCGCACCCAAGGCTCGAATCGAGAATAGCACGCGTGGCTGCAGGGTCTCTTACAAGCGCGAAGCAGCGCGTTCGAGCGCCAGGTGTACCCGTGCACGTTCGAGATCTTCCGGGGTATCGACGCCGGCGGGTGGAGCCGAGTCGGTGCGGTACACCGCGATCGTCTCACCGTGCCACAGCGCGCGGAGCTGCTCCAAGGCCTCGACCTGCTCGATCGGTGCGACCGCAAGTTTCGGGAACGCGGTCAGAAACGACACCCGGTACGCGTAGAGCCCGATGTGGCGCAGCGCGCTCGTGCCGGGCAGTTCCCGCACGCCGTTGCTGTAGCGGTCCCGGTCCCAGGGGATGGGGGCCCGGCTGAAATACAGCGCGCGATCATGCCGGTCGGTCACGACTTTGACGACGTTCGGGTTCGTGTAGGCTTCGAAATCGTCAATGGGGCAGGCAACCGTGGCCATGCGCGCGCTGGGGTGGCGAGCCAGGCATTCGGCGACGGCGTCGATCAGTTGGGGCTCGATCAGGGGCTCATCGCCCTGGACGTTGACGACGATTTCTTCGCTCGCGAGCCCGAGTCGTTGGGCGGCTTCGGCCAGTCGGTCCGTACCACTTGGATGGTCGGGCTCGGTCAGCAGACATTCGATGCCGTGGCGCGCGCAGGCTTCGGCGATGGCGGGGTCGTCCGCCGCGACCACGCATCGCCGCGCATGACTTTTGAGCGCCTGTTGAGCGACCCGAACCACCATGGGCAGGCCCGCCAGGTCGGCAAGCGGCTTGCCCGGCAGGCGACTCGAACGCATCCGGGCCGGGATGAGGACGATGAAACCGGCAGAAGTGGGCGCAGCGCCCGGGTCCATTGCGTTCATGTCGGAGGCCATGCCGGTCATACCTGGGGCGTTCGCGGCGGGAGCGCGGCGATTTCCTCTTCGCTGACGACGCGGGCTTCGGATTCGAGCATGACCGCGATGCCATCGCGAATCGGATAGGCCAGACGAGCACTGCGGGAGAGCAGCTCGTTGCGTTCGCGCAGATAGTCCAACGGCCCTTTGGTGACTGGGCAGACCAGGAGTTCAAGTAGGCGGGGATCCATGGGCTCGATCATAGTGAGATTGGGCACGTTGCGGAGCCGGCGCTAGGGCTCGGTCGATGGCAGCGAAGAAGGCTTCGGGCAGTTCGACTTCGAGCGCCACCGCCCAGGCCTCGGGCCGCCAGCACCACAGTTTCACAGCGTCTTTTTCGGTGCAAATAATCTCTTTGCCAGCGAAAAATGGCGCAAGGTTGCTACCGAAATCATAGTGATCGGGGAAGGTGTGGCACTCCGCGAGCGTGAGCCCTTGCGCACGCAGGGCCTCGAAAAAGCGCTCGGGGTGGGCAATCCCCGCGACGGCCACGAGCGGCTGGGTACGCAAGGCGGCGAGGGGGCGCCGTTGGCCCTCGGCGTTGACGGCCGTGTCGGAGAGGCGGCGGTGGACGGGCACGCTTTGCTCCA
>NZ_JAEMQB010000164.1:0-13300 GCF_022759015.1 Tibeticola sp.
GCCGCCCAGGTTGCTGGACCCGTTGCGGAACCGTTTCCGGCTCAGCCATTACAGCTTACGCACCGAGCAGGCTTATGTCCACTGTGTGAAACGATACATCCTGTTCCAAGGCAAACGCCACCCGGCCAAGATGGGCAAGGCGGAGGTGGAGGCCTTTTTGACGCACTTGGCCGTCGAACGCCATGTCGCCGCTTGGACGCAGACGCAGGCCTGGTCGGCTTTGCTGTTCAGGAGGTCTTGAGCGTCGATCTGCCCTGGCTTTCCGAGTGGACGCGGGCGAAGCGGCCAGCCCGGCTGCCCACCGTGCGCACGCGCGAGGAGGTGAGGCTGCTGCTGCGTTGTGAGGGCGCGCCCGCCCTGGCCTTGGTGATCCGGTTGTTGTACGGGCCCGGCATGCGTTTGCTGGAGGGCGGTTACGCCATCCGCACGGTGCAGGATCTGCCCGGCCACTCCGATGTCTCCACAACCATGATCTACACCCATGTGCTCAACACGGGCGGGCGCGGTCTTGCGCGCCTGCCAGCCCTCAAGCCAGCAGATCCCCATCGACGTAGAACCAGTGCCCCTCCTCGCGCACGAAGCGGCTGCGTTCGTGCAGGCGCTGCCCGCGACCGGCGAGACGGGAGCGGGCGACGAATTCGACTTCCGCGTGGTCGGCGTCGATGGGGCGCGCGTGCTTGACCTCGAGGCCGAGCCACTTCAGGCCGGGCTCCAGGCTCAGATCGTCGGGGCGGGTGCTCGGGTGCCAGGTGGCGCGCAGATGCTCGGTGTGGCCGAGCGCATAGGCGCTGTAGCGCGAACGCATGAGCGATTCAGCGTCGGGCGCGGGCAGGCCGGTGCCGAGATAGCGCCCGCAACAATCGGCCAACATTCGGGGCCGGCCGCGCGCATCGGTGCGGCCGCAAGGGCAAGTCAGGCTCATGGGGTCTGGCGTGGCGGGGCGCGCGGCCACGGGCGGGGCGCGCGGCCACGGGCTGGCCGCGGAAAGGGGTTATGGTAGCGAAACCTGTGCATCCAAGGAGCGCCTGATGACCGACCTGTCCGCCTTTCCCATCACCCGCCGCTGGCCCGCACGACATCCGGACCGGCTGCAGCTCTACAGCCTGCCCACGCCCAACGGCTTGAAGGTGTCGATCATGCTGGAGGAATGCGGCCTGCCCTACGAGGCGCATCGCGTGAATTTCGAGACGAACGACCAATTCACGCCCGAGTTTCTTTCGCTCAACCCGAACAACAAGATCCCCGCCATCCTCGACCCGAACGGCCCGGGTGGCGAGCCGCTGCCGCTGTGGGAGTCTGGCGCCATCCTCATCTACCTGGCGGAGAAGACCGGGCGCTTCCTGCCCACGGTGCCTGCACGCCGTTACGAAACCCTGCAGTGGCTGATGTTCCAGATGGGCGGCATCGGTCCGATGTTCGGGCAGCTCGGCTTTTTCACGATCTTCGCCGGCAAGGACTATGAGGACAAACGCCCGCGCGATCGCTATGCGGCTGAGTCGCGCCGGCTGCTTGGCGTGCTCAACCAGCGCCTCTCGGGCCGCGCCTGGGTGATGGGGGAGGACTACAGCATTGCGGACATCGCCATCTTTCCCTGGGTGCGCAACCTCATCGAGCGCTACCGCGCCGCCGACCTCGTGGGCTGGGCCGACTTCCCCGAAGTGCAGCGGGTGCTGACCGCCTTCATGGCGCGGCCCGCGGTGCAACGCGGCATCGCAGTCCCTGATTCCGCGTTGCCCTGAACGCTGCGCCTCCTCACTGCCAGCCCCAGCGGCGGACGTAGTAGCCCTTGACCGCCTGCGTCAAGGCCATATACGCCAGCAGGATCAGCGGCAGGAAAACGAAATACAGCGGCGGCAGTGGCTGCAGCTTGAAGTAGTGCGCCAGCGGCCCCATCGGCAGGAAGATGCCGATCGCGATGATGGCCACCGTCATCGCCATGAGCGGCGCGGCGGCGCGGCTTTGAATGAAGGGAATCTTCGGCGTGCGGATCATGTGCACGATGAGGGTCTGCGTCAGCAGCCCCTCGACGAACCAGCCTGACTGGAACAGGGTTTGCTGGGCCACGGTGTTGGCGCCGAACACGAACCACATCAGCGCATAGGTCAGGATGTCGAAAACCGAGCTGATGGGGCCGAAGAACGCCATGAAGCGGCCGATGTCGGCGGGGTTCCAGCGCTGCGGTTGTTTGAGCAGTTCTTCATCGACGTTGTCGAAGGGAATGGCGGTTTGCGACACGTCGTACAGCAGGTTCTGCACCAGCAGATGCATCGGCAGCATCGGCAGGAAGGGGATGAAGGCCGAGGCCACCAGCACCGAGAACACATTGCCGAAGTTGGAGCTGGCCGTCATCTTGATGTACTTGAGCATATTGGCGAAGGTGCGGCGGCCTTCGAGCACGCCTTCCTCCAAGACCATCAGGCTCTTTTCCAGCAGGATGATGTCGGCCGCTTCCTTGGCGATGTCCACCGCCGTATCGACCGAGATGCCGATGTCCGCGGTGCGCAGTGCCGGGGCGTCGTTGATGCCATCGCCCATGAAGCCGACCACGTGACCGTTGGCCTTCAAGAGCCGCACGATGCGCTCCTTGTGCGCGGGGGTGAGCTTGGCAAAGACGTTGTGGTGTTCCACCGCCTGGGCCAGCTCGGGGTCGCTCATCCGTTCGACATCGCCGCCCAGGAGCACGCCTTGCTGTTCGAGCCCGACCTCGCGGCAGATCTTGGCCGTCACCAGTTCATTGTCGCCAGTGAGCACCTTGACCGCCACACCGTGCTCGGCCAGCGCCTTCAGGGCGGGCGCGGTGGACTCTTTGGGCGGGTCGAGGAAGGCGACGTAGCCGATCAGCGTCAGGTCCGACTCGTCGGCCACGCTGTAGACCTCCTTACTCGGCGGCACTTCCTTGGCGGCCACGGCCACCACGCGCAGGCCCTCTTCGTTCAGCTCGGCGGTCACTTCGCGGATGCGCGCCAGCAGTTCCGGCGTCAGCGGCTCGATGGCGTCACCGTGGCGCACGCGCGAGCAGACGGCGAGGACTTCCTCGACCGCGCCCTTGCAGATCAGCTCGTGGTGATCCTCGCGCTCGCTCACCACCACCGACATGCGACGGCGGTTGAAGTCGAAGGGGATCTCATCGACCTTGCGGTAGTTCTTGGCCGGGTTCAGTTCCTGATGGACATCCACGTGTTCGAGCACCGCCACGTCCAGCAGGTTTTTCAGGCCGGTCTGGTAGTAGCTGTTGAGATAGGCCATCGCCAGCACTTCGTCGGACTCTTCACCCCAGACATCGACATGCCGCGCGAGGAAAATCTTGTCCTGCGTCAGCGTGCCGGTCTTGTCGGTACACAGCACGTCCATGGCGCCGAAGTTCTGGATCGCGTCGAGCCGCTTGACGATGACCTTTTTGCGCGAAAGGAACACCGCGCCTTTGGCCAGCGTCGAGGTGACGATCATCGGCAGCATCTCGGGTGTCAGGCCCACGGCGATGGACAGCGCGAACAGCAGTGCCTCCAGCCAGTCGCCCTTGGTGAAGCCGTTGATCAGCAGCACCAGCGGCACCATGACCGCCATGAAACGGATCAGGAGCCAGCTCACCTTGTTCACACCGGCCTGGAAGGCCGTGGGCGCGCGGTCGGTGGCGGTGACGCGGCTGGCCAGCGCACCGAAATAGGTGGCATTGCCGGTGGCGAGCACCACGGCGGTCGCCGAACCAGACACCACGTTGGTGCCCATGAACAGGATGTTGTCGAGCTCCAGCGGGTTGATCGCCGAGGCCAAGCGCTGGACGGCGAACTTCTCCACCGGCATCGACTCACCGGTCATCGCCGCCTGGGCCACGAACAGGTCTTTGGCGCTGAGCACTCGGCAGTCGGCCGGGATCATGTCGCCCGCCGAAAGCACGATCACATCGCCGGGCACCAGCAGCTTGATCGGCACTTCAACCGGCTTGCCGTGCTTCACATGCAGATGCGCGCCGTAGTACTGCTCGAAGATCGGCGCGGCCTCCTCGGACAGGTCACGCCGGAGGACGGTGGCCGTGTTGCTGACCATCGCCTTGAGTGCGTCGGCGGCCTTGTTGGACTTCGCTTCCTGCCAGAAGCGCAGCAGGGTGGACAGCAGCACCATCGTGCCGATCACGACCGTGGCCTTCATGTCCTCGGTGAGATAGGAGATGACGGCGAGCAGCGTCAGCAGCAGGTTGAAGGGGTTCTTGTAGCAGTGCCACAAGTGCGCCCACCAGGGCAGCGGCTTCTCGTGCTCGACCTCGTTGAGGCCGACACGGGCGCGAATGGCGGCTGCTTCGGCCTCGGTCAAACCATCGCGATGACTGCCCAACTGGCGCAGCAAATCATCCGGGTCCGCGGTGGCGGCGCGGACCAGGGTTTGGGTCAGCGTCGGCGGCACTTCGCGGCTCACGCCGGTCTGGGCCAGGGTGTCCAGCAAGGCCAGGCGACGGAAATGCCGGCCCAGGTGACGGCTGCGCAGGAAGGCGGCGAATCGTTCTTTCAGCAGTGTGATATCCAATGGGTTCTCCAGACCTGGTCCGAGCGCTTCAACCCGATGAAGCCGCGCTCAGCCAGGCAACGGTGATTCACTTTTTACCCGACTTCCGTGACGGCCATGACGGCCAGCGCGTGCAAGCAAGCAGCGGCTCACCGCGGCGGCCCCGCGCGGCAGCCCGGCGCTCGAGGACGCTCAAAGCGCGCGTTGAATCAGGATTTTCTGCACGTCGCTCGTGCCTTCATAAATCTGGCAGACGCGCACGTCGCGCCAGATGCGTTCGACCGGGAAGTCGCTGACGTAGCCGTAGCCGCCGAGTGTCTGGATGGCGGCGCTGCAGACCGCTTCGGCGGTTTCGCTGGCGAACAGTTTGGCCATCGCCGCTTCCTTCAGGCACGGCCGGCCGGCATCGCGCAGCGCAGCGGCATGCCAGACGAGCTGGCGCGCGGCTTCGAGCCGGGTGGCGCACTCGGCGAGGCGAAAGCCCACCGCCTGGTGGTTGAAGATCGGCTGGCCGAAGCTCTCGCGTTCCTTGGCGTAGGCAATCGCCACCTCGAGCGCGCTGCGCGCCATGCCCACGCTTTGCGCGGCGATGCCGATGCGCCCGCCCTCGAGCGCGGAGAGCGCGATGCGGTAGCCCTCGCCCTCTTCGCCGATGCGGTTCGCCACCGGAATGCGGCAGTTCTCGAGCTGAATCTGCGCGGTGTCGCTGCTGTGCTGGCCCACCTTGTCCTCGAGCCGCGCGACGATGTAGCCCGGCGTGTCGGTGGGCACGAGGAAGGCGCTCATGCCGCGCTTGCCCGCGCTCTTGTCGGTAACGGCAATGACGATGGCCACCTGGCCGTTCTTGCCGCTGGTGATGAACTGCTTGACGCCGTTGAGCACGTATTGGTCGCCCTCGCGCACGGCGGTGGTGCGCAGGGCCGAGGCGTCGCTGCCCACATGCGGCTCGGTGAGGCAGAACGCGCCGAGGATGTCGCCGCGCGCGGCGGGCGCAAGGAAGCGCTGCTGCTGCTCGGGCGTGCCGTACATCATCAGAATCGCGTTGTACGGGCAGTTGGTGACCGAGATCGCGGTGCTGGTGCCGCCGTCGCCCGCGGCGATTTCCTCGAGCACCAGCGCGAGCGTGAGGTAGTCGAGCCCCGCGCCGCCGAGCGACTCGGGCACGCAGATGCCGTAGGCCCCCAGCGCGGCGAGCCCGCGGTGCGCCTCGCGCGGGAAGATGTGCTCGCGGTCCCAGCGCGCGGCGTGGGGCCAGAGCTCCTGCTGGGCGTAGGCGCGCACGGCGTCGCGGATCATTTCCTGTTCGGCGGTCAAGAGCATGGCTTACCAGCTTTCAAAACGGGTTCCATCGTGGTTGAGAAAAGCGCCGCGGTCGGCCGGGCCGAGCCGCCCGGCGAGCGCGACGAGGTCGGCCGCGCTTTGTTCGACCGACAGCGGCGCGGCAGCACCCCCCATGTCGGTCTGCACCCAGCCGGGATGCACCGCGACCAAAATCGCGTCGGGGTAGGCGGTTTGCGCCGAAGCCACCGCCATGTTGAGCGCCGCCTTGCTGACGCGGTAAAGCCAGGCGTTGCTGCCCGACACGTCGGCGATGCGCCCCATGACGCTGGAGAGGAAGGCCATGCGCCCACGCGCCGCCGCCACCAGCGGCGCGACCTGCGGGATGACCTGCATCGCGCCGAGCACGTTGGTGTGCATCACGCGGTCGAAGGCCTCGCGCGTGGGTGGCGTGTGGGCATCGGCGCGGTCCATCACGCCCGCGACGTACCAGGCGATGTCGAGCTTTTCGCCATCGAGCCGCCAGGCCAGCGCGCTCACGCTCTGCGGATCGGCCACATCGAGCGGCAGCGCCTCGGCGCCGGCGGCACGCAGCCGCGCGAGCGCGGCGTCGTCGCGCGCGGTGGCGATGACGCGGTCGCCCTGGTCGAGGTGGCGCGCCACCAGCGCCGCACCGATGCCGCGCGAGCCACCCAGGACGAGAACGGTGGACATTTTTGAAGCTTTCTGCCGGGATGCCGGCGTGAATTGCCGCGATATTGCTCTCTTTTTCAGAGCATTTCGAGCGTCACCGCCGTGCCCTCGCCGCCGCCGATGCACAGCGTGGCGACGCCGCGTTTCAAGCCGCGTTGCTTGAGCGCATACATCAGCGTGACCATGATGCGCGCGCCGCTGCAGCCGATCGGGTGGCCGAGCGCGCAAGCGCCGCCATGGACGTTGAGTTTTTCATGCGGCACGCCAAGGTCGTGCATGAGCGCCATGGGCACGACCGCGAAGGCCTCGTTGACTTCCCAGAGGTCGACGTCGGCCACCGTCCAGCCCGCTTTGGCCAGCGCCTTTTGCGTCGCGCCGATCGGCGCGGTGGTGAACCAGCCCGGCGCCTGGGCGTGTACGGCGTGACTCACCAGCCGCGCGAGCGGCTGGCAGCCGAGCTTTTCGGCCATCGAGGCGCGCATCATCACGAGCGCGGCGGCGCCGTCGTTGATGCTCGAGCTGCTGGCGGCGGTGATGGTGCCGTCTTTCTTGAACGCAGGCTTGAGCGTGGGGATTTTGTCGATCTTCACGCGGCCCGGGCCTTCGTCGATGCTGACCACGCGCTCACCGCTGCGGTCTTTGACGGTGACCGGCGTGATCTCGGCAGCGAAGGCACCCGACTCGGTGGCCGCCTTGGCGCGGCGCACGCTTTCCATCGCAAAAGCGTCCTGCTGCTCGCGCGTGAAGCCGTACTTGGCCGCGCAGTCTTCGCCAAAGGTGCCCATGGCGCGGCCGGGCTCGTAGGCGTCTTCCAGCCCGTCGAGCATCATGTGGTCGTAGATGCGGTCATGGCCGATGCGGTAGCCGCCGCGGGCTTTTTGCAGCAAGTAGGGCGCGTTGGTCATGCTCTCCATGCCGCCGGCGACCATGACCTCGGCGCTGCCGGCGAGCAGCATGTCGTGCGCGAACATCGCTGCGCGCATGCCCGAGCCGCACATCTTGCTCATCGTGACCGCGCCCGTGCTCTCGGGCAGCCCGCCCTTGAGCAGCGCTTGACGCGCCGGCGCCTGGCCCTGGCCGGCCATGAGGCAGTTGCCGAAGATGACTTCCTCGACGAGCTCGGGCGCGATGCCCGCGCGCGCAACCGCCGCGGCAATGGCCGCGCCGCCGAGGTCGTGCGCGGCGAGGCTGGCGAAATCGCCCTGGAAGCTGCCCATGGGGGTGCGGGCAGCGCTGACGATGACGATGGGGTCGTTCATGGCGGTTCCTTTCATGGTCTATAGATAAAAATCGGCGTTTGCCGGCGTGAAACGGTACTTTCTTGCTATCGACAAAGGAGTTATATCGAGGCACTCACGCGCGCGTCGGTGGCCTCGCGGCGGAAGCGTCGCTCTGGGTCGTAAGGGAAGACGTCGTAGACGTGGCCCTCGAGGATGCGTTCCTTGTGGCTTTGCCAGAACTCCACGTCGAGCAGGTCGGCGTGGTGCTTCATGAACACCTCGCGCACGAGCGGGTTGCCCAGCAGAAAGGGCCCGAAGGTCTCGGGGAACACATCGTGCGGGCCGACGCTGTACCAGATTTCGCCGCTCATCTCGTCGTCTTCGTTGCGCGGCGGCGGCACGCGGCGGAAGTTGCAGTCGGTGACGTACTCGATTTCGTCGTAGTCGTAGAACACCACCTTGCCGTGCCGCGTGATGCCGAAGTTCTTCCACAGCATGTCGCCGGGGAAGATGTTGGCCGCGACCAGGTCTTTGATGGCATTGCCGTAGTCGATGACGGCGTGTTCGAGCTGGCGCCGCGCGCGCGCATCGTTCGGGTCTTTTTGCAGCGCGTCGAAGGCTTCTTGCAGGTAGATGTTGAGCGGGATCATGCGCCGCTCGATGTAGACGTGTTTCAGGATGACTTCGGTGCGTCCGTCACCGTCGCGGTCGGAGATTTCGAGCTGGCTGGGCGCGAATTTTTCGATCTCGGCGATCAGCTCATCGGTGAAGCGCTCGCGCGGGAAGGCCACCTCGGAGAACTCCAGCGTGTCGGCCATGCGGCCCACGCGGTCGTGCTGCTTGACAAGCAGGTACTTGCCGCGGATCTGCTCGCGCGTGGTGTCTTTCTGCGGCGGGTAATAGTCCTTGATGAGCTTGAACACGAAGGGAAAGCTCGGCAGGTCGAACACCAGCATCACCATGCCCTTGATGCCCGGCGCGATGCGGAAGCGGTCGGTGCTGTGCCGCATGTGGTAGAGGAAGTCGCGGTAGAACAGCGTTTTGCCCTGCTTGGCCAGACCCAGCGCGTTGTAGAACTCGGCGCGCGGCTTTCGCGGCATCATGCTGCGCAGGAACTGCACATAGGCCGAGGGGATTTCCATGTCCACCATGAAGTAGGCGCGGGCGAAGGAGAACAGCATGAGCAGGTCGTCCTCGCCGTGCAGCAGCGCGTCGATCACGAGCTGGCCCTGCGCGTTGTGCAGGATGGGCAGCGCAAACGGCAGCTCCTGAAAGCCGTTGATGACTTTGCCGACCACATACGCGCCTTTGTTCCGGTAGAACAGGCTCGAAAGCACCTGAATCTGAAAATTCGCGCGCAGATGCACATGGTCGAACAGCGGGCGGATCGCCTCGAACACGAAATGGATGTCGCGGTCGAGATCCTCGAACGGCACCCGCAGGCCGAAGTCCTCGATCATGCGGCGCAGCTCGGAGACGATGGTTTCGCGCTGGGGGTAGTAAGAGCGGAAGGTGGTGTCGGTGCGGCGTGGGTCTTCGCTCTCGATGTACTCGGTGCTGATCGCCGGGCGCACGAAGATGAAGTCGTTCTGGAAGTAGCTGCGGTGCAGGATCTTGGTGGTGACCGAGTTGAAGAAGGTCTCGGCCAGCTCGGGCTGGCGGTGGTTGACCAAGAGGCCGATGTAGAGCAGCTTGACCTGTTCCCACACTTCCATCGGCTGCTCGTGCGCCTTGAATTCGCGCTCGAGCCGACGTGAACACTCGCGCACGCGCAGGTCGTAGAACTCGATGCGCTCGCGCTGCGCGCGCTGCTGGCCGTGCCAGTCCTGCGTCTCGAAGCGGTGCTTGGCGCGTGCGCTCTCGGTGCGAAACAGCGTGTAGTGGCGGTTGAAGCCGTCGATCATCGCCTTGGCGATGTCGAAGGCGAGCGGCGAGTCGAGTTTCTTCAGCAACATCTTCACCCCCCCGCCGTCGGGGTCAGCGCCTCGCCGCGCGGGTAGCGCTTGATGGCGGCACGGAACACATCGACCACCTCGCCCGCATGCTGCATGCTCACGCCGAGGTCTTTGAGGCGTCCATCGGCCAGGCCGTAGACCAGCCCATGCACGGCCACCCGCTGGCCGCGCGCCCAGGCGTCCTGCAGCACGTTCGACAAGGCCACGTTGCCGACTTGCTCGATCACGTTCATCTCGATGAGCGCATCTTCCTGCTGCGCGGGCGTCAGATGGTCGAGCCGGCGGCGGTGGCGCAGCTTGACGTCGTGCACATGGCGCAGCCAGTTGTCGACCAGCCCCAAGCGCGTGCCCTGGAGCGTCGCGCGCACGCCGCCACAGCCATAGTGGCCGACGACCATGATGTGCTCGACCCGCAAATGGTCGACCGCGAACTGGATCACCGACAGCGCGTTGAGGTCCGAGTGCACCACCACGTTGGCGACGTTGCGATGCACGAACACCTCGCCCGGGTCCAGGCCAATGATTTCATTGGCCGGCACGCGGCTGTCGGAGCAGCCGATCCAGAGGTATTTCGGGCTTTGCTGACGCGCCAAGCGCGCAAAAAACCCCGGGCACTCGCGCTCGATGCGCTCGGCCCAGGCCCGGTTGTTGTCGAGGAGGGGTTGGAGGCTGGAGTTCATGAACCAGAGAGAAAAGTCGTGAACCGAGTCTAGGCCAACCCGCTTGTACGCACTCTTACATCGTCTCCGCAAACAGCTCGCGGCCGATGAGCATGCGGCGGATTTCGCTGGTGCCGGCGCCGATTTCATACAGCTTCGCGTCGCGCCACAGCCGACCCATCGGGTAGTCGTTGATGTAGCCGTTGCCGCCAAAGATCTGGATGCCTTCGCCCGCCATCCAGGTGGCTTTTTCGGCCGTCCAAAGGATGACGCTCGCGCAGTCCTTGCGCACCTGGCGCACATGCTGGCTGCCCAGCAGGTCGAGGTTCTTCGCCACCGTATAGGCGAAACTGCGCGCGGCCTGCAGCACGGTGTACATGTCGGCCACCTTGCCCTGGATGAGCTGGAATTCGCCGATGCTCTGGCCGAACTGCTTGCGCTCGTGGATGTAGGGAATGACGTGGTCCATCACCGCCTGCATGATCCCGAGCGGCCCGCCCGAGAGCACGGCGCGCTCATAGTCCAGCCCGCTCATGAGCACCCGGGCGCCGTTGTTCACGCCGCCGAGCACGTTCTCGGCCGGCACTTCGACGTCTTGGAACACCAGTTCGCCCGTGTGGCTGCCGCGCATCCCGAGCTTGTCGAGCTTTTGCGCCACCGAAAAGCCCTTCATGCCCTTTTCGATCAGGAAGGCGGTGACGCCCCGCGCGCCGAGTTCGGGCTCGGTCTTGGCGTAGACCACCAGGGTGTCGGCATCGGGCCCGTTGGTGATCCACATCTTGCTGCCGTTGAGCAGGTAGTAGCCGCCTTTGTCCTCGGCGCGCAATTTCATGCCCATGACGTCGGAGCCGGCACCCGGCTCGCTCATGGCCAGCGCACCCACGTGTTCGCCGGAAATCAGCTTGGGCAGGTACTTGGCCTTCTGCGCCTCGTTGCCGTTGCGGTTGATCTGGTTCACGCACAGGTTGCTGTGCGCGCCGTAGCTCAGGCCCACCGAAGCGCTCGCCCGGCTGATTTCCTCCATCGCCACCATGTGCGCGAGGTAGCCCATGCCCGCGCCGCCGTAGGCTTCGGGCACGGTGATGCCGAGCAGGCCGAGTTCGCCCATCTTGGGCCAGAGGTCCATCGGAAACTGGTCGGTGCGGTCGATCTCGGCGGCGCGCGGGGCGATCTCGGCCTGCGCGAAGTCGCGCACCGCGTCGCGCAGGGCGTCGATGTCCTCACCGAGCTGGAAATTGAGGCCGGGCATTGGGGTGGTCATGGGAAGGTCTCCTCTCAGGGTCGTGATTCCAAGGCAGGCATGGCGTTGGAGCCCAGCTCTTGGGGCAAGGGTTTTTTTTCGAGCCGCGCGAGCAAAGCACGCGCCTCTTTCTCGTGCACCTTGACCTCGTCGAGGTTGGCTTGCACCTCGGCGAGTTGCTCCTCCAGCTGGCGCTTGTGCTCGGCGAGCACCGCGAGGAACTTGCGCAGCTGCGGCCCGGTGTCGCGCGGGCTGTCGTACATGTCGATGATTTCCTTGGCCTCGGTCAGCGACAGGCCCAGGCGCTTGGCGCGCAGCGTGAGCTTGAGCCGTGTGCGGTCGCGCGCCGAGTAGACGCGGTTGCGCCCGCCGGGGCCGCTGCGCGTGGGCCGCAGCAGGCCCATGTCTTCATAGAAGCGGATGGCGCGCGTGGTCAGGTCGAACTCGCGCGCGAGATCGCTGATGCTGTAGGTGTTCGGGTTCGGGTTCGTGGCCATGATCGCTGTGCAAAACCGGCTGTCAGGAACGTCGGGTTGCCCCGCGGGACGAGGCAAACGCGGGACAGTCGCCGCAGCCGAACACTCCTAGAATCCGCGTTCTCGTTACCTTGACGTTTACGTAAACGTCAATTATGACCCACAACACCGCCGCTGCCGAGTCCCTGGCCGCATCCTCACCCTGACCCGCCGCCCACCGATGAACGAACTCGAACGCCAGCTCCACTACCCACTGGGCGACACTCTGCCCGCGCCGGGCCGCGCCATCGAGCTGCAACCCGGCGTGAAATGGGTGCGCATGGGGCTGCCGCTCGCGCTCGATCACATCAACCTCTGGCTGCTGCGCGATGCGCTCGACGGCCGCGAGGGCTGGACCGTGGTGGACTGCTGCATCAGCCGCGACGAGACAAGAGCGCAGTGGGAAGCGGTCATCGCGCACGAACTCGACGGCCTGCCCATCGTGCGCGTCGTCGCCACCCACATGCACCCCGATCACCTGGGCATGGCCTGGTGGTTGTGCGAACGCTTTGGCTGCGAGCTGTGGATCAGCGCCGCCGACTACTGCATGGGGCGGCTGGCCTCGCAGCAAACCACGGGCTTCGGCGGCGACCGCGCGGCGCAGTTCTTCGCCCAGCATGGCCTGCGCGACCCCGAGGCCCAGGCCCAGATCCGCGCCCGCAGCCACTATTACCCGAACCTCGTGCCGCAGGTGCCGCCGAGCTACCACCGCTTGCTCGACGGCCAGTCGCTCTCGATTGGGGGGCACCGTTGGCGCTGCATCAGCGGCTACGGTCACGCGCCCGAGCACATGGCGCTGTGCTGCGAAGCCCGCGGCCTGCTGATCTCGGGCGACATGGTGCTGCCGCGCATTTCCACCAACGTCGCCGTCTACGACCTCGAACCCGAGGCCAACCCGCTGCCGCTGTTCCTCGCCTCGATCGACAAGTTCCGCGCCCTGCCCGCGGACACGCTCACCCTGCCCTCGCACGGCAAACCCTTCATCGGCCTGCACACCCGCATCGACCAGTTGCACACCCACCACCAGGCCCGATTGGCCGAAGTGCGGGCCGCCTGCACCCAAGGCGCTATGAGCGCCGCCGACATCCTGCCCGTGCTGTTCCCCCGCACCCTCGACCTGCACCAGACCACCTTCGCGATGGGCGAGGCGATCGCGCATCTGCATGCGCTGTGGTTCGCCGGCGACCTGCAGCGCGTGCGCGGAGCCGACGGCGTGTGGCGCTTTCACGCCACCGGCGCGAGC
>NZ_JAEMQB010000168.1:0-4676 GCF_022759015.1 Tibeticola sp.
CAGCCCGGCGGCTCGATCCGCGATGCCGAAGTCATCGCCGCAGCCGACGAGCGCGGCGTGGCCATGGTGTTCACTGGCGTGCGGCATTTTCGGCATTGAATGTCCTCATCGTGGAGCACCCATGAAAAAGCGGCCCGCGGGCCGCTTTTTCGTGAGCCCAGCGCCCTGAAGCCGGTCAATGCCGGAAATGCCGCACGCCAGTGAACACCATGGCCACGCCGCGCTCGTCGGCTGCGGCGATGACTTCGGCATCGCGGATCGAGCCGCCGGGCTGGATGATGCAGCTCGCTCCGGCATCGACCACCACGTCGAGCCCGTCGCGGAAGGGGAAGAAGGCGTCGCTGGCCACGGCCGTGCCCTGCAGCGACAGACCGGCGGCTTGCGCCTTGATGCTGGCGATGCGCGCCGAATCGAGCCGGCTCATCTGGCCCGCGCCCACGCCCATCGTCATGCCGCCTTTGCAAAACACGATGGCATTGCTCTTGACGAACTTGGCGACCTTCCACGCAAACAACAGGTCGTCGAGCTCCTGCTCGGTCGGGATGCGCCGCGTGACGACCTTGAGATCGCTGCGCTGGAGCTCATGGTTGTCCGCGCTCTGGATCAGCAGGCCCGAGCCCACGCGCTTCACATCGTGGGCGTTGAGGCCGCGCGCCCAGGGCGTGGCACCTGCCGGGTCGATGCCGTCGAGCGGGATCTCGAGCACACGCACATTGGCCTTGGCTTTGAACACCTCGAGCGCCTCGGGGCTGTAGGCCGGCGCCATGAGCACTTCGACGAACTGCTGGCTCACGGCCTGCGCCGCTGCGGCATCGACCGGGCGGTTGAACGCGATGATGCCGCCGAAGGCGCTCGTCGGGTCGGTCTGAAAGGCCTTGCGGTAGGCCTCGAGCGCATCCACCCCCACGGCCACGCCACAGGGGTTGGCGTGTTTGACGATCACGCAGGCCGCCGGCGCGTTTGCGGTGGTGCCGAAGCTCTTGACGCATTCCCAGGCCGCGTCGGCGTCGGCGATGTTGTTGTAGGACAGCTCCTTGCCCTGCAACTGACGCGCGGTCACGAGCGAGCCCGGCGCGGGATGCAGATCGCGGTAGAAGGCCGCGCTTTGGTGCGGGTTCTCGCCATAGCGCAAGTCCTGCAGCTTCACGAAGCGGCCGTTGCTTTGCCCCGGAAACTCATGGCGGCGCGGCACCTCTGCAGCTTCGTCGAACTCGATCGAGGACAGATAGTCGCTGATGGCCGCGTCGTAGTTGCTGATGCGGTTGAAGGCGGCGACCGCCAGCTCGAAGCGCGTCGCCAGACGGATGCCCCCCGCTTTCAGCTCTTCGAGCACCCGGGGGTATTGCGAGGCGTCGGTCAGCACGGCCACATCGCGCCAGTTCTTGGCGGCGCTGCGCACCATGGCCGGGCCGCCGATGTCGATGTTCTCGATCGCGTCGGCCAGGGTGCAGTCGGGCCGGGCGACCGTGGCCTCGAAGGGATAGAGGTTGACGACGAGCAGGTCGATGGTTTCGATGCCGTGCGCGGCGAGCGCGGCCATGTGCTCGGGCAGATCACGACGCGCGAGGAGCCCACCGTGCACCTTGGGATGCAGCGTCTTGACGCGACCATCGAGCATTTCGGGAAAGCCGGTGAGCTCGGCGACCTCGGTCACCGGCAGGCCCGCATCGGCCAGCAGCCGGGCGGTGCCGCCGGTCGAGATCAGCCGCACACCAAACTGGTGCAGGGCCTGCGCAAATTCGAGGATGCCGGTCTTGTCGGAAACGGAAATCAGGGCGTTCATGGAAGGCAAAGGGTTGGAGTCAGGAAAAGGAACGGGGTGCGCGCACTCAGCCTCTCATTCGATCAGGCCGTGCTCGAGCAGCTTTTTGCGCAGCGTGTTGCGGTTCAGGCCCAACCACTGCGCCGCACGCGACTGGTTGTGGCCCGCGCGCTGCATCACTTCGTCGAGCAGCGGCCGCTCGACGGCTTTGACGACCATGTCGTAGAGCGCGCTGGGCTCGGTGTCGCCAAGATCGGCGAAATAGGTCGCCAGATTGGTGCGGATACAGGTTTCGATACTGGGGTGGCTCATAGGGGTCTCTTCTTTTTGCAGCCAGCGGCGCGAAGCGTTCCAGCTGACTGCACCGTAGCTGGGCACTGTGCTCATGCGGTTTCGGAACAGATTTCGACGCGGCTTGGGTTCGTGGCGGGCCACAGGCGTTCGGATTGCGCGGCCAATTCGTCCAGATACTGCGCGACGGCGGCGTACTGGGCATCGGCCGTCTCGAGGCTGAGCATGTGCGCCCGGAACGCCTCCGCGCCGGGCCAATCGCGCACGTACCAACCGATGTGCTTGCGTGCCGACCGTACACCTGCAGACTCGCCGTAAAACGCGTAATGCGCTTGCAGATGATCGAGCAGCGCGCGGCGCACCTCGACCACCAGCGGCGGGGCGAGGTGCTCGCCGGTGCGCAGGAAATGATCGATCTCGCGAAAGATCCAAGGCCGGCCCTGCGCGGCACGGCCGATCATCAGCGCATCGGCGCCGGTGTGACGCAGCACGGCACGCGCCTTCTCGGGACTGTCGATGTCGCCGTTGGCGACCACCGGAATGTCGAGCGCCGCCTTGACCGCGGCGATGGTGTCGTATTCGGCCACACCGCGATACCCTTGATCGCGCGTGCGTCCGTGTATGGTCAGCAACGCAATGCCCGCGCTTTCGGCGGCACGCGCCATCCGCAGCGCATTTTTCTCCGCCTCGCACCAACCGGTGCGCATCTTGAGCGTCACGGGCACGCCCCGCGGCGCGCAGGCCGCAACGACCGCCTCGATGATCGCCAGCGCCAGCGCTTCGTTCTGCATCAGCGCCGAGCCCGCCCACTTGTTGCAGACCTTCTTGGCTGGGCAGCCCATGTTGATGTCGATGATCTGCGCGCCGCGGTCGATGTTCCAAAGCGCGGCTTGCGCCATCAGCGCGGGCTCGGTGCCGGCGATTTGCACCGCGATCGGCCCGCTCTCTCCGCGGTGGTCGGCGCGCCGTTGCGTCTTGACGCTTTGCCATAAATCGGGGCGCGACGTGATCATCTCGCTCACCGCATAGCCCGCGCCGAACGCGCGACAAAGCTGCCGGAACGGCCGATCCGTCACCCCCGCCATGGGCGCGACGAACAGGGCGTTGGCCAAGGTGTAAGGGCCGATGCGCATGGACGGGTGGACGAAGGAAGCGAAGCGGGCCGCGGGCGGCAGCGGTGGGCGATGGCGCAGGGGTGCGATTGTACTGCCTCATTTTTCAGCAAGCCGCCCAAGCAGCCGGGTGACCTTGGCTCGTGCCGCGCCGCCGGAAGGCGGTTATCCTAGGCGCACCATGCCCGACTGGCTCCAACATCTGCTGCAGCTACTGGCGCTGCCCGAGTACGGCCTGAGCACCGTGGCCGTCGTGTCCTTTGTCTCGGCCACGCTGCTGCCGCTGGGCTCGGAGCCCGCGGTGTTTGGCCTCGTCAAGCTCAACCCCGATCTGTTCTGGCCCACGATTTTGGTGGCCACGGCGGGCAATACGGCGGGCGGGGCGCTCGACTGGTGGATGGGCTGGGGCACGAACCGCGCGGTCGAGCGCGTGCGCCATTCGCGGGTGCACCTCAAAGCGCTCGAATGGCTCGAGCGGCTCGGGCCCAAAGCCTGTCTGCTCTCGTGGCTGCCGGGTATCGGCGACCCGCTGTGCGCCGTGGCCGGGTGGCTGCGCATGCCCTTCTGGCCATGCCTGGGCTACATGGCCGTCGGCAAATTCCTGCGTTTCCTGGTCATGACCGCAGGGCTGCTGCACCTGTTCCCGGGGGGCTGGTTCGGGGTGTCCTAATGCTCTGTTGTTGATAGCACAATAGCACCGGTTGGCGCTGGGTTTTCGGTAAAAAACCAATAAAACGCGCTGCCAGCGGCTTGCAGGGCCAATCAGACGTTGAAGAGGAAGTTCATCACGTCGCCGTCTTGGACGACATAGTCCTTGCCTTCGGCGCGCATCTTGCCGGCGTCCTTGGCGCCCTGCTCGCCGCCGTAGGCGATGAAGTCTTCGTAAGCGATGGTTTGGGCGCGGATGAAGCCGCGCTCGAAGTCGCCGTGGATGACGCCCGCCGCCTGCGGGGCGGTGTCGCCGATGTGGATGGTCCAGGCGCGCACCTCCTTCACACCCACCGTGAAATAGGTCTGCAGGCCCAGCAGCTTGAACGCCGCGCGGATGAGGCGGTTGAGGCCCGGCTCGTCCTGACCCATTTCGGCGAGGAACAGCGCGCGGTCTTCGTCGCTCATATCGGCCATGTCGGCTTCCATCTTGGCGCAAATCGCCACCACCGGCGCGTTCTGCGTGGCCGCATAGTCCTTGAGGCGGTCGAGCAGCGGGTTGTTCTCGAAGCCGTCTTCGCTGACGTTACCCACGAACATGGCGGGCTTGGCGGTGATCAGGCACAGCGGCTTGATGAGTGCGCGTTCTTCATCGCTGAGTTCGAGTGTGCGCACAGGGCGGCCTTCGTCGAGCGCGCCCTGCACCTTGGTGAGCACCTGCACCAGCTTGGCGGCTTCCTTGTCGTTGCCGCTCTTGGCCGCCTTGGTGTAGCGCTGCAGGCTTTTTTCCACCGTGCCGAGGTCGGCCAGGCACAGCTCGGTTTGGATCACCTCGATGTCGGCGATCGGGTCGACGCGGCCCG